>JBCBKN010000156.1:0-9491 GCA_038521775.1 Pseudomonadota bacterium
CAAGGGTTGACGATCATCCGCATTTTTTCTTCGAGGATGAAAACCGGCTGGTCGATGCGCCGGCCGATGCGGTGGCCCTGCAGCGGCTGCCCGATCCGCCGCCCGGCACCGAAATAGCCAAGATCGATGTGGTGATCCGGCTGCGCCGCCGGCCGGTCTAGCCCATTTTGCGCCGCCGCCCGGGCCGCACGCCGCCCGGGTCGTACATCGCCCGGTTCGCAGGCCGAACGGGCCCATTGTTCGCCGGGCCCAATCTCGCTAACCCTCCGGGTCGACCCCCCAAACCGCCTCGCGCTGCAGCCAGCCGGTATGGCCCTGCGCATCGACCGCGCACCAGGCCCCCTCGCAGGCGGTCAGCGTCGCAATCACCCCCTCCTCAAGCTCGGCCACCAGAACGCCGCGCGCATCCGGCGCATCGAACAGCCCGGTGCGCGCGGCCCGCACAATCACTGTGCGGCGGCTGAGCAGGAAGAATTTGTTGACCCAGCCGCCGGCCCCGTCCGCATCGACGACCTTGCGCCAGACATCGAACTCGGCGACCACGCGCAGCGGCGTGCCGGGATGGAGAAACACCCAGTCGATCCGATGCTGGCCGCCCGGGCCACGCCGGACATTGGCGCGCTTGCGCAGGCTGACATAGCGCGGCAGCGGCTGGCGGGTGACAGGCCCCAACGTGACCTCAACCGGCTGGGTCTGCGCCCACGCAGCGGCCCATGGGGCCGAAAAAACCGTTGCAAGACCGCCTGCCAGCACTGTACGCCGCCGCATTGCCGAAACTCCCAACCACACCGGGCGCCACGGTGACGCCCAACTTCCGTTTTCAAGGTTGAATGTACAGCGCAGGAGAGTACCAGTTGTGCTCGCCTGGCGCATCAGGATTTCCACCCTGCCGGCCGTTGTGCCGCGGGACCAGACCGCAAGGAGTGCACATGACCGGACAGCGCCCCCCTGGCACGCGCCCCAAGGTTGTTGTGACGCGCAAGCTGCCCGATCCGGTCGAAGCGCGGCTGAGCGAGCTGTTTGACACCGAGCTCAATGAGGGCGACGTGCCTTTCTCGCGCGCCCGGCTTGCCGATGCGATGGGCCGGGCCGAGGTGCTTGTGCCGACATTGTCCGACAGCATCGACAGCGGCATGCTGGCCCAGGCCGGGCCGCAATTGCGGCTGATCGCCAGCTATGGCGCCGGGTTCGACCATATCGATGTGGCCACGGCCCTGCAGCGCAATATCCTGGTCACCAACACCCCCGGCGTGCTGGCCGAGGACACGGCCGACATGACCATGGCGCTGATCCTGGGCGTGCCGCGGCGCCTGGCCGAAGGGGCCGCGCTTTTGCAATCGGGCGCCTGGTCGGGCTGGTCGCCCATGGCGCTCAGCGGTCACCGGATCAGCGGCAAGCGGCTGGGCATTCTGGGCATGGGCCAGGTCGGCCAGGCGGTGGCCCGCCGCGCCCGGGCCTTCGGGTTGCAGATCAACTATCACAACCGGCGGCGCCTGCGGGCCGAGACCGAGGCCGATCTGCAGGCCCGCTATTGGGAAAGCCTCGACCAGATGCTGGCGCGCATCGACATTCTGTCGGTCAATTGCCCGCACACCCCGGCAACCTTTCATCTGCTCAACGCCCGGCGCCTCAAGCTGATGAAACCCGACGCCTATATCGTGAACACCTCGCGCGGCGAGGTGATCGACGAAAACGCGCTCACCCGCATGCTGCGCGCCGGCGCGCTGGGCGGCGTGGGGCTCGACGTGTTCGAGCGCGAACCGGCGGTCAGCCCCGACCTGCTCGGCCTGCCCAATGCACTTTTGCTGCCGCATATGGGCTCGGCCACCCAGGAGGGGCGGATCGATATGGGCGAGAAGGTGATCATCAACATCAAGACGTTTGCCGACGGCCACCGCCCGCCCGACCAGGTTCTTCCCTCGATGCTATAGGAGGTGCCCCGCGGGAAGAGGGTGCCTAAAAACCCAAGAAACATTGAGCTATTTTCACCTGTCCCAACCGTTCGTGCCTTATCGGCGCCACATTTCACACATTTTTTAGCCTTTGTGTGACGGATTCGACTCTGATCCTCACCGAATCTCCTGTATGATCACCGGGTTAACTGGAGTGCGAGGCAGTTGGCGTCGCCAAAGGGTGGGCTGAGTGGGGGGACTTTGGCGAGTCCCGTTAACGTTGTGGAGAGATGAAATGCCCGGACAATCCGAGAACTTCAGCTTTCTATCCGAGACCCTGGGGATCGTGTCGCTGCCCCATATTGCAGGAATGGCGCCGAATACATGGATCGCGATCCTGGTGATCGTGCTCGTCTTCGCCATTTTCCTGATGGGGTCGCCCGGCCGCCGTCGGCGCTGAGCAGCACTGCAAGGGCCATTCCCGGAAGGCAGATCGCGCCCGGCCGCCTCTGAAAGCTTCAAGATCCGATGATTTGCCGGTCGGGATCATTGGCCCGGCGGGTCTGCGGCGGCTGTCGCCCCGCAGATCGGGCAATCGGGGCGGCGCTCAACCGCAAAGATCTGGGTCTCGGCAAGCAGACCATCATAGATGAGCAGGCGGCCGGCCAGGGTCGTGCCGGCGCCGCTGAGGAACTTGACGGCCTCCGCTGCCATCATCGAGCCCATGATCCCGGCAAGCGCGCCCAGAACGCCCGCCTCGGCGCAGGCCGGAACCTGGCCGGGTGCCGGCGGCTCGGGGAAAAGGCACGCAAAGCAGGGCGCGCCCAGATGCGGAGCGTAAAGCGAGATCTGCCCCTCCCAACTGCCCAGCGCGGCGGCAATCAACGGCACCCGCTCCGCCACGCAGGCCGCGTTCACCACCGCCCGGGTGGCGTAGCTGTCCGATCCGTCGAGCACCAGATCATGACCGGCAATCAGCTCGGCGGCGTTCCCGGCATCCAGCCGAACTTGATGCGCGTGCAGCGCGATCTCGGGATTGAGCGCCTGCAGGCGCTGCAGAGCGGCCTCGGCCTTGGGCATCCCGATCGAGGCTGTGTCGAAGAGAACCTGTCGCTGCAGATTGGAGAGATCGACGATGTCGTCATCGATCAGGGTAAGCCGCCCGACACCGGCCGCTGCGAGGTACATGAGCGACGGGGCACCCAAGCCGCCCGCGCCAACCACCAGCACCGAGGCGGCCTTCAGGCGCGCCTGGCCCGGCCCGCCAAGCCCGCGCAACACGATATGGCGGGCATAGCGCTCGAGCTCGGCGTCGGAAAAGGCCATCAAAGCCCGTCGAACAGGGCCGTCGACAGATAGCGCTCGGCAAAGCTGGGAATGATCACGACGATACGCTTGCCGGCCATGCCGGGGCGGGCGGCAAGCTCCAGCGCCGCTGCCACCGCCGCGCCCGAGGAAATGCCCGCGGGGATCCCTTCGAGCGCGGCAAGCTGGCGGGCCGCGTCGAACGCAGTTTCATTGGCCACGGTCAGCACCTCGTCGATCAGGTCGGTTTCCAGGATCCCGGGCACGAAGCCGGCGCCAATGCCCTGGATCTTGTGCGGGCCGGGCCGGCCGCCAGACAGAACCGGGCTGTCTTCGGGTTCAACCGCAACCACCTTCAGCGCCGCGCAGCGCGGTTTGAGGGTCTGGGCCACGCCGGTGATGGTGCCCCCGGTGCCGACGCCCGAGATGAACACATCGAGCGCGCCGCCCGTATCGGCCCAGATCTCCTCGGCGGTGGTGGCGCAATGCACGCTGGGATTGGCCGGGTTTTCGAATTGCTGCGGCATGATCGCGCCGGGAACCTCGTCGAGCAGCGCATGCGCCCGGGCAATCGCCCCGCCCATGCCCAAGGCGGCCTCTGTCAGCTCAAGCTCGGCGCCAAGCAGCGCGAGCATCTTGCGCCGCTCGACCGACATGCTTTCCGGCATGCACAGGATCAACCGGTATCCGCGGGCCGCGGCAACAAAGGCCAGCGCAATGCCGGTATTGCCCGAGGTGGGTTCGATCAGCGTGCCACCGGGCTTCAGATGGCCCGAGGCTTCCAGCGCGTCGATCATGGCCACGCCGATCCTGTCCTTGACGCTGGCGATCGGGTTGAAGAATTCAAGCTTGGCGCAGATCTCGGCCTGAACGCACGCCGCCGCCGCCAGCCGTGCGAGCCGCACCAGCGGCGTGCCGCCGATGGTCTGGGTGATGTCGTCATGGATGCGGCCGATGGGCGGCCTTGCCTGGGTCATTCCTGTCGTTCCTTCGATCACGGCTTTTTTGCGCTTGGCGCTTTGAACGGGCCGCGGCGCATATTCCGGCTCAGATCGTGAAATCGGTGCCCGCCTCGTCGGCCCGGCGCACCCCGACGGCTTCGGCCCGGCGGCACAGATCCTCCATCGTCAGGGCGTCGAGCTGCTGGAGAAGCTGGTCCTGCAACTCCGCCCAGATCGGCGCGATGACCTTTTCGCCCAGCTCGGCCGCCGAGACCGGCTCCTCCTGATCGGCCTCCATCTCGCTGACCAGCCGCACGATCTCGCCCAGCGTCACCCGCCGCCGCTCACGCGCCAGGGTATAGCCGCCTTTGGGCCCGCGCACACCCTTGAGCACACCATCGCGCACAAGCTGCTGCAGCACCTGCTCCAGATACCGCGCCGGGATGCCCTGACGTTCGGTGATGTCGCGGGCCTGAACCGGGTTGGGACGGGCGTTATAGGCCACGTCAAGCACCGCCTCCAGCGCCAGAACCGTCTTGCGCGACAGCCGTATCATCGCCGGTCGTCCTCCCTTCGCTCCGTTCCTGGCCCCCGCGCATGCGTTCCGGTCGAGCCAAAGCCATTGGCACCCCGCGCCGTCTGCGCAAGATCCGCGCATTCCTCCCAGGCGATGCGGGTGACGGGCGCCAGCACGGCCTGCGCGATCCGGTCGCCATGGGCAATCGTCACGATGCCCTCGCCCAGATTGATCAGCAGCACCGCCAGCTCGCCGCGATAATCGCTGTCGATGGTCCCCACAGCATTGGCCAGCGTCAGCCCGTGGCGCAGGGCGAGCCCCGAGCGCGCGCGAATCTGCAGCTCAAACCCGGGCGGGATCTCGACCGCAAACCCGGTGGGGATGGCCCGTCGGGCCGCTGGGGCAAGGGCGACCGGCGCCGGAAGGCAGGCCTGCAGATCCATGCCCGCCGCCCCAGCGGTCTGATAGGCGGGCAGCGCCAGATCATGCGCGCCGATCCGCGCGATGCGCAGCGCCTTGCTCATGCCAGCGCCTTTCTCATGCCCGCGCCCTTCTCATGCCCGCGCCTCATACCAGGGCCGCCGCGATGCGCTGCGCCAGCCGCTCGGCCGCCTGCGCCTTGGTCATGCGCGGCCAGGCGTCGCTTCCCTCGGCCGTGATCAGCGTCACCGCGGTGTCGGTGCCGCCCATGATACCGGTTTCCGGCCGCACGTCATTTGCCACAATCCAGTCGCAGCCCTTGCGCGCCCGCTTTGCCGTGGCATTGGCCAGCACGTCATCGGTTTCGGCCGCAAACCCCACGACCAGCTGCGGCCGGCCCGCGTCCAGCTGGCTCACATGCCGCAGAATGTCGGGGTTCTCGGCGAATTCGAGCGCCGGCGCGCGGCCCGACCCGTCCTTCTTCATCTTCGAGCCGGAGGCATTTGCCACCCGCCAATCGGCCACCGCCGCGGCCATCACGGCCGCATCGACCGGCAGCGCCGCCTCGACCGCCGCCAGCATCTGGGCGGCGGTTTCCACCTCGACCACGCGGGCACCCGCCGGCCGCGGCGCGGTCGCGGGGCCGGTGACGAACACCACCTCGGCGCCCAGCACGGTCAGCGCAGCGGCAATGGCGCTGCCCTGCGCGCCGGAGGAGCGGTTGGCGATATAGCGCACCGGATCGATGGGCTCATGCGTGGGGCCCGAGGTGACCAGCACCCGCCGCCCGGCCAGGGGCCCGGCGCTGCCGGGCTGGTGCGCCAGCTGCGCCTCGATGGCTGCCAGGATCTCGGCCGGCTCGGCCATCCGGCCCGGCCCATACTCGCCGCAGGCCATGTCGCCCTCATCCGGTCCGATGACGGCCACGCCGTCTCCGACCAGCGTGGCAAGGTTGCGCTGCGTGGCCGGGTGCTGCCACATCCGCACATTCATCGCCGGCGCAATCAGCACCTTGGTGTCGGTGGCCAGCAAGAGCGTGGAGGCAAGATCGTCGGCCTGGCCATGCGCCATCTTGGCCATCAGATCGGCCGTTGCCGGGGCCACAACGACCAGATCGGCGACGCGGGAGAGCTGGATATGGCCCATCTCGGCCTCATCGGTCAGATCGAAGAGCTCCGAATAGACCTTCTCGCCCGACAATGCGGAGACCGACAGCGGTGTGACGAAATTGGCCGCGGCACGGGTCAGCACGCAGGTGGTCTGCCCACCCGCCTTTGAAATCAGCCGGATCAGTTCCAGGCTTTTATAGGCGGCGATGCCACCGCCGATGAGAAGAAGCACGCGGTGACCCGGCGTCATGATGGTGCCTCTGACAATTGTGGCCTTGATATTTCACCGGCTCAAAGAACTAGAACCGGCATTCCCTTCAGACGACTGTAATTAGCGTGCTTTTACAGTTCAAGGGATCATTGCTGAAATAGAGGATGTGTCGGCGCGGCCCGACCCAGAAGCATCGAAAGGGGCCGCATCGGGCGGGGCCGGTGGGCCCCGCCGGGCCGGGTCAGATGCGCGCCATCAGGGCGGCGGCCGGACCGACGCGGGTTTCCAGCGCGCGGCGCAATTTGCGCAGGGCCTGCACCTCAAGCTGGCGCACCCGCTCCTTGCTCAACCCAAGCTCATCGCCCAGGGATTCCAGCGTCCGCGGCTCGCCGGCGAGCTTTCGTGCCGCAATGATCAGCCGCTCGCGATCGGTGAGCGCGCGCATGGCATCGCCCAGCCAGCTGCGCAGCCGGCCCAGATCCTCGCGCTGGGCGACGATCTCATCCGCCTGCGGTGCGTCATCCTCCAGGGTTTCGACCCATTCGCGGCCATCTTCGCCGGCCTGCAGCGCGTTGAGCGAGAAGTCAGAGCCTGAAAGGCGCGCCTCCATCATCTCCACATCGCGCAGCGGCACGCCGACCTCGGTGGCGATGCTCTCGCGCAGCTGCAGTGCGTCATAGCCGTCGCAGGCCGCGCCATGGGTGCGTTCGAGCTTGGCGCGCACCCGGCGGAGATTGAAGAACAGCGCCTTTTGCGAGGCGGTGGAGCCGGTGCGCACCAGCGACCAGTTGCGCATCACGAAATCCTGGATCGAGGCCTTGATCCACCACACCGCATAGGTCGAAAACCGCACCCCGCGATCGGGGTCAAATTTCGAGGCCGCCTTCATCAGGCCAACCGCCGCTTCTTGGGTCAGATCGGACATCGACGCGCCATAGCGGCGGTATTTCGCGGCCATCGCAACGGCGAGCCGCATATAGGCCTGGACAAGCCGGTGAAGCGCTGCCTCGTCGCCCTCATCGCGCCAGCGGCGCGCCAGTTCCAACTCGGTCTCCGCGTCCAGCAGCTCGGCCGACATGGCCTTGCGTGCAACGGTGGACGGGGCTTCGGCAATGCTGTCGAACGCCATGGCACGACTCTCCTGACCTGTTGTGCAAGAACCCGGTCCATTCAAACTCGGGCGGCGTCCGCGCCTTTTGACATGGGTTACGCCGGGTCCCGTCAAGTGGATCACCATCCGGCTGATGGATTCTAAAATTTCTTTGCCAGGAGGTTAATCCGACCTATCACGGCCCCGCCCGACCCGGGCTGACCGCCGCCCGACCCCGGCCCGACCCCCGCCCGAGGACGCAACATGACCGCAACGCCCAACGAGCCCACCGATCTGCTGGTCATCGGCGACCGGTCCTATTCAAGCTGGTCGCTGCGGGGCTGGCTGCTTTGGGCCGCGTTCGAAAGGCATGTTCCGGTCAGGCTCGCGCCAATGTTCACGCCGGCGTTTTCGTCCGCATTGCAGGGCCTGGGGGCTGCGACGACCGTTCCGGCGGCGCGCATCGATGGTGTTCCGGTCTGGGACAGTGCCGCCATTGCCGAGACCCTGGCCGAGCGCTGGCCCGATATGTGGCCGGCCGATCCGGCACAGCGCGCCGCGGCCCGGTCTCTGGCCGCCGAGATGCATGCGGGGTTTCAGGCCCTGCGCCGCGACTATCCGATGAACCTGCGGCATCGGTTCGAGGGGCGTGCCCTCTCCGACGCGGTGCGGGCGGATCTGGCGCGGATCGAGGCGCTGTGGGAGTGGGCATTTGCGTTGGATCCCGCGCGCGGGGCAGAGCCGGATCAGGGATGGCTCTTTGGCGCCTATTCGATTGCCGATGCGTTCTTTGCGCCGGTGGCGGCCCGGATTGCGGGGCATGCGCTGCCCGTCGGCGCCCAGGCCCAGGCCTATGTCGCGCGCCATCTTGCCCACCCGCCCTTTCGCCGCTGGCGCGCAATGGGCCTGGCCGATGGCGTGGTTCAGGACCGGTATGAGTTCGATGCGCCCGTCCCCTGGCCCGGGCCCGCGCCGCGCCCGGCCGAACCGGTGACCGGAGCCGCGCCGGAAAATCAGGCCTGTCCCTTCTCGGGCCGGCCGGTCGATGCCGCCAGCCTGGCCCAGATCGGCGGGCGGACCTTGGGGTTCTGCAACCCCTGGTGCCGGGACAAGGCGGTGGCCGATCCCGATGCCTGGCCAGAGGTCACGGCGCTGTTGCGTCAATAGGCGGCTCGGGGTCGGGCTGAGACCCAGGCTCCGGCAGGCCGAACTCGGCCGGGTAACGAACCCCGGTCAGGGTCAACCCATCGGGCGGTGCGACGGGGCCGCAGGCCGCCCGGCTGCGCGCCTGCAGCGCCTGGGCAAGGCGCGAGACCGGCCAGGCCCCGGCGCCCACCCGCTCCAACGAGCCCACAATGCTGCGCACCTGGTTGTGCAGGAAGGAGCGCGCGGTCAGACGAAACGCCAGCTCACGCCCGAACGGCCGATCGGCAGCAGAGATCTCCAGGCAGTCGAGCGTGCGGACGGGGCTGTCGGCCTGGCACATGCTGGAGCGGAAAGTGGTGAAATCATGCCGCCCGACCAAGGCCCCGGCCGCCGCCTGCATTGCCGGCAGATCGAGCCTGTGGCCAAGGCGCCAGGCCAGCCCCGCCTCATGGGTCAGACGCGCGCGCCGCTCAACGATCCGGTAGCGATACTGCCGCTCCAGCGCGCTGAACCGGGCGTGAAACTCCTGCGGCACCGAAACGGCCTGCAGCACCGCAACCGGATGCGGCCGCAGATGGTGGTTGAGCGCCTCGGCCAGCCGGAACGGATCCCAATCGCGGGCCAGGTCGCAATGCGCCACCTGGAACGTGGCATGCACCCCGGCATCGGTGCGCCCGGCCGCCGCGACCCCCGGCGCATCGGGCTGCAGGCGCCGCAGCGCGGCCTCAAGCGCCGATTGCACGGTTTCGGGCCCCTTCTGGCGCTGCCATCCGGCAAAAGGCCGGCCGTGATACTCCAGGATCAGGGCAAAGCGGGGCATAGGGCCGACTAGCGCAGTGGCGGCGCGGTGCCAAGAGCGG
>JBCBKN010000157.1:0-9483 GCA_038521775.1 Pseudomonadota bacterium
AGACCCAGGCCCACGGCGCGGCCGCCCTGCCGCTGCGCGTGCAGGATGCCGAAACGCTGCTGCAGGCGGTGCTGGCGGGCCTGTGCAAATCGGTCCTCCCGGCGCTGGTCGCCGATCGTTGGCTTGCCGCCGCACCCGCCGCCCCACCTGCCGACCACGGGCACCAGAACGCACCCGATGGCGCACCCAATGAGATGCCCCCGGGCATACCCGCTGGTACACCCCCTGGCACGGCCCCTGGGGCGCACCCGGGCACACTCACTGGCGCGACCTTTGGCATCGCGCCCGATACGCCTCTGGACATGCACCCTGGGACCAACTTCGATACACCTCCGGGCACACCCTCTGGCAAAGCGTCCGGCACACCCCCGGGCACGCCCCGTGGCGCACCCCGTGGCGCACCCAATGAGACGCCCTCTGGCATATCCCGGGGCGCGCCTCCCGAAACCCACCCCGAAACCTTCCCCGAAACCTTCCCCGCAAGACCTGCCGGGACATCCGGCGCGGGTTTGGTCCGCCTCACCGGCGCGACCCCGCCCGAGCGCGAAATCTGGATGATGACCCATCCCAGGCTGGGCCAGCTGCCGGCGGTCTCGGTCACCGCGTCCTGGCTTGCCGCGCTCTTTGCCAGCTGATGCCCGGCCCGCGGGCGCCGATCCCTTGGCAACGGTCATCGGCCACGGCGTGCCATTCGGACGGGGCGTGCCATTCGGCCAGGGCGTCCCACGGGGTGCCATCGCGCGAGCCTCACCGAGCAAGGCACCCAGAACACGTCTCACCGGGCGCGGCTTCTTTACCCATGGGCCCCACCGGTGTAGGCACAGCCCGACCCGGCCGCCAATCAGGAGACCCGCCATGACCGCCATCGTCGATGTCACCGCCCGCGAGATCCTTGACAGCCGCGGCAACCCCACCGTCGAGGTCGATGTGATCCTGGAGGATGGCGCGATGGGCCGCGCGGCCGTGCCCTCCGGCGCCTCGACCGGGGCGCATGAGGCGGTCGAGCTGCGCGATGCCGACCCCGCGCGCTTTCTGGGCAAGGGTGTGCGCCGCGCGGTGACGGCGGTCAATGGCGAGATTGCCGAGGCGCTGATCGGCCAGGACGCGACCCGCCAGACCGATCTCGACCAGCTCCTCATCGGGCTCGACGGCACCCCCAACAAAAGCCGGCTGGGCGCCAACGCGATCCTGGGCGTGTCGCTGGCCGTTGCAAAGGCCGCCGCCACCGCAACCGGCCTGCCGCTCTACCGCTATGTCGGCGGCACCAATGCCCGCACGCTGCCGGTCCCGATGATGAACATCGTGAATGGCGGCGAGCATGCCGACAACCCCATCGACATCCAGGAATTCATGATCATGCCGGTCGCGGCCCCCAGCATGGCCGATGCGGTGCGGATGGGCGCCGAGATCTTCCACACGCTCAAAAAAGAGCTTCTGACCGCCGGGCACAACACCGGCATCGGCGATGAGGGCGGGTTTGCGCCCAACCTCTCCTCGGCCGCCGAGGCGCTCGACTTCATCATGCGCGCGATCGAGAAGGCCGGCTACCGCCCGGGCGAGGACATCTGGCTGGCGCTCGACTGCGCGGCGACCGAGTTCTACAAGGACGGCGTCTATGACATGACCGGCGAGGGCCAGCGGCTGGACGGTGCGGGCATGGCCGAGTTCCTGGCCAAGCTCTGCGCGGCCTATCCGATCCTGTCGATCGAGGATGGCATGGCCGAGGATGATTGGGCGGGCTGGAAGACCCTCACCGATCTGATCGGCGACAAGGTGCAGCTGGTGGGCGACGATCTTTTCGTAACCAATACCGAGCGGCTGATCCACGGCATCGAGACCGACACCGCCAATTCGATCCTGATCAAGGTCAACCAGATCGGCTCGTTGAGCGAGACGCTGGCGGCCGTCGATATGGCGCACCGGGCGGCCTATACCGCGGTGATGTCGCACCGTTCGGGCGAGACCGAGGATGCCACCATCGCCGATCTGGCCGTGGCGACGAATTGCGGGCAGATCAAGACCGGCTCGCTCTCGCGCTCCGACCGGCTGGCCAAGTACAACCAGCTCATCCGCATCGAGGAGGATCTGGGCACGGCCGCGCAATATGCCGGGCCCTCGGTGCTGCGCCGCTGACCCGGCGCGGCCGGGCGCCAGAGGACTCGGCAGGCACCGTGGGGCCCCCGGGGGCACCGGCGCAAAAAGTCGCGGGCGACTTTCCTTAGATTAACGCATTTCAAATCGCGTGCGGTCATTCTGGCGCATGCCGGTCGCTTTTCGATTTTTGTCGCCTCGTTTGGGGCCCCTATGCGTCTGGCGGGAGCAATTTCATGAGCACACTATCTCCCGCGCTCACCGACGCGGTGGACGCGCTGATTTCCGAGGCCGAGGCCGCATCGGCCGAAATTTCAACGCTGCGCGAGCAGCTTACTCTGGTCGAAGGGCGGCGGCGCAAGCTGATCATCGCGGTGGAGGCGGCCGCCCAAGCCCTGCCGGAAACCGCGCGCGGCGCGCTGGGGCGGCGGCTGCGAAGCCTTGCCGAGGTGATGCGCCCGGCCCGCGGACGCCGTCCCGACAGCCGCCAAGCCGCCATTCTGGAGCGGCTGGCAGCGCTGGGGCATCATGGCGAGACACATGTCAAAGTCGTTGATCTAACTGGGTTTTTGGAAAAATCGGGGTTTGACAACCTGCCCCATGGCTATGCTTCGGGCGCAATGGCGCGGCTGGTCGACCAGGGCTTTGCGGTGAAGGCCGGGCATGGGCGTTTTCGCATCAATGCGCATCATCCGGAGCTGGTGGCGATCCGCTTTCGGCTGCTGGACGAAGAGGTTGCCAAGGACCGCGCCGTGACCAAAGCGCTGGAGGCCGCCGAGGCGCGGGGCCGTGCGGCCGGCCGCATGGGGCGGTGAGGCCCGGACCGGCGAGGCCGGCGCGGCGGAGGGGTTCGGACGCCTCCGGCGGGAGTATTTTTGCCAAGAAGAAGGCGGCCAGGGCGGCGCGTAACTCTTTGATTTTTATAGAATATACCGGCCCAGATCGGTGTTGCGGGCCAGATCGCCCAGGCGCGTTTCGACATAGGCGCCATCGATTGTGACGGTCTCGCCCGAGCGGTCGGGGGCGGCAAAGGAGAGCTCCTCAAAGACCCGCTCCAGCACCGTCTGCAGGCGGCGCGCGCCGATGTTTTCGACCGCGCGGTTGACCTCGGCGGCGATGCGGGCGAGCGCCGCGATGCCCTCTTCGGTGAAGCGCACCTCGATGCCTTCGGTGCCCATCAGCGCGGCATATTGCTTGGTCAGCGAATTGTCGGTCTCGGTCAGGATGGCGATGAAATCAGCCTCGCTGAGCGGCGCAAGCTCAACCCGGATTGGCAGACGACCCTGCAATTCTGGCAACAAATCCGAGGGTTTAGCGATGTGAAAGGCGCCCGAGGCGATGAAGAGCACATGGTCGGTTTTGACCGGGCCATGCTTGGTCGACACCGTCGTGCCCTCGATCAGCGGCAGGAGATCGCGCTGCACGCCTTCGCGGCTGACATCGGCGCCGCGGGTCTCGGCCCGGGCGCAGACCTTGTCGATCTCGTCGAGAAAGACGATGCCGGCGCGTTCGACGGCGGCGATCGCCTCGCGGGTCACGCTCTCCTGATCCAGAAGCTTGTCGGCCTCCTCGGCGATGAGGAGATCATAGCTGTCGGCCACCTTCATGCGCCGGCGCTTGCTGCGCCCGCCCAGGGCCTTGCCGAAGATCTCGCCGATGTTCATCATGCCCATCTGGGCGCCGGGCTGGCCGGGAATGTCGAGCATGCCCAAGGGGTTGGAGCTGTCGGCAAGGTCGAGCTCGATCTCCTTGTCGTCCAGTTCCCCGGCCCGCAGCTTGCGCCGGAACATGTCGCGGGTGGCCTCGCGGGCATCCTCGCCGGTCAGCGCGGCCAGCACCCGCGCCTCGGCGGCGGCATGGGCGGCGGCCGAGACCTCACTGCGCTTGGCCTCGCGGGTCATGACGATCGCGGCCTCGACGAGATCACGGATGATCTGTTCGACGTCACGGCCGACATAGCCGACCTCGGTAAACTTGGTGGCCTCGACCTTCAGAAACGGGGCCTTGGCGAGGCGGGCCAGGCGGCGCGAGATCTCGGTCTTACCAACCCCGGTGGGGCCTATCATCAAGATATTCTTGGGATAAACCTCCTCGCGCATCTCCTCGCTCAGCTGCTGACGGCGCCAGCGATTTCTCAATGCAACGGCAACCGCGCGCTTGGCCTCCTCCTGCCCGACGATGAAGCGGTTGAGCTCATGGACAATCTCGCGAGGGGTCAGATCGGTCATGCACGGATCTCCACAGGCGGCAGCCTGTCATACCAGGGAAGCCATCGAAGCCGGGCCAGCAGACCCGCGCGCATCCAGCGCCAGCCGGCCGCCACACCGATGACAAGCGCACCCAGAACGCAGATCACGAAGGCCGTGCTCGTGCCGCCGATCTGCTCCAGCAGCATCGCCAGAACCAGCCCCAGATAGGCGAGCGCTGCGGTCAGAAACGAGCGGCGATCAATGACCAGTGCGACCGCGACAAAGAAGAGGATCGCGACGCCCAGCAAGGCATAGCCGGCGACCCCGCCCAGCGCATAGGCGGTAAAGGCCATCGTGTTGACGATGGTCGGCGCGGCCAGCAGATGCAGCCAGAAGCCGCAGGCCGACAGGCGGCTGACCCGGTGCGGATCGCGCAGATCATACGACATTGCCGCGACAAAGGCGGCCAAGCCCACAACCAGGGTGATCAGCGCCATCTCGCTGTTGCGCCCAAGGTCGAAAAACGCCCAAAAATCGCCCTGGCCCGGGTCGGCACTCTCCAAAAACGGGACCAACAGGGCGCTGAGAACCAGCGCTCCAAATCCAAACAAGGCCGCAGGCACCCGGTGACGTGCGTAAAACACCAAGAGCAACAGCGCCGCAATCATCGGCTGGGCAGAGACATGCATCGGCGGCAGGGCATCGCTGCTTAGAACAAGGGCGACCAGCATGCAGCCAAGCGCGATCCCGGGAAGCTGCATGCGCCGTTTAAGCACCGCATACTCGGCCAAGGCGAAAACGATGCCAATCAAGATCAAATCAAACACCAAAGCAGACCCAGCCCGACTGACTGCAATCGCTCCTCCAAAAAACAAAAGGATGCCCAGGGCCATGAAAATCTGAGAGAATCCGTTGAAAAACTCAAACGGCTCATCGTCGATCCTGGCGCGAAGCCCGGCGCGCTCCTGCGCAAGCGCTTCGATTTTACTGGCCTGATCTGGGTTCAAAATGCCCGTTTCAACCGCCGCGACCAGGTCTTTTTTGGTGATCTCGGTCATCGGCCGATGACCTCCACGGTCAGATTTCCGTTGGTGTAGACGCAGATCTCGGCCGCGATGGCCATGGCATCGCGCGCGACCGCCTCGGCGGAGCGATCGGTCTCGGCCAGGCCACGGGCAGCGGCCAGGGCAAACATGCCGCCCGAGCCGATGGCGGCAATGCCATGCTCGGGCTCCAGCACATCTCCCGATCCGGTCACAACCAGCAGCACCGTGCCGTCGGTGACAATGAGCATCGCCTCCAGGTTGCGCAGGTATTTGTCGGTGCGCCAGTCCTTGGCAAGGTCCACGCAGGCGCGCAAAACCTGGCCCGGGCTTGCCTCCAGCTTGGCCTCGAGCCGCTCCAGAAGGGTGAACGCATCGGCGGTCGAGCCCGCAAAGCCGCACACCACCTCATGCCCGCCCGGCGCAATCCGGCGCACCTTGCGCGCGCCGCCCTTGATCACGGTCTGGCCCAGCGTGACCTGCCCATCGCCGGCCACGGCCACCTGCCCGCCCTTGCGCACCGCCAGGATGGTGGTTCCGTGCCAGCCGCTCATTCTTGCTCTCCTGCCATGGGCGCCATATAGGCGGTTTGACGGGCGGCTGCCAGCGCCCAGCCGATGAAGGAACCGCAATGCGCCGCGCCGAAATTGCACGCCAGACGGCCGAAACCGAGATCCGCGTGGCGCTGGCGCTGGACGGTACCGGGCGGCATGCAATGGCCACCAGGGTGGGGTTCTTTGACCATATGCTCGACCAGCTGGCGCGGCATTCGCTGATCGACATGGAGATCGAGGCCAAGGGCGACACGCATATCGACGACCATCACACGGTCGAGGATTGCGGCATCACCCTGGGCCAGGCGCTGACCCGGGCGCTGGGCGACAAGCGCGGCATCCGGCGCTATGGCGCCTGTCTGCTGCCGATGGATGATGCGCTGCTGCGCGCCGCGCTTGATCTGTCGGGGCGGCCGTTCCTGGTCTGGGAGGTGCCGTTTCCGGCCGCAAAGATCGGCGGGTTCGACAGCGAGCTTGTGCGCGAGTTTTTCCAGGCGCTTTCGACCCATGCGGGCATCACGCTGCATGTCACCCTCCTGTCTGGCGTGAACGCCCACCATATTGCCGAGGCCTGCTTCAAGGCGGTGGCCCGGGCGCTGCGCGAGGCCGTGGAGCCCGACCCGCGTCAGGCCGGCGCGCTGCCATCGACAAAGGGGGTTTTGTGAGCACGGTCATCATCGATTACGGCTCGGGCAATCTGCGATCGGCCGAGCAGAGCTTTGCCCGTATGGCCGGCGAGACCGGCGCGGGCCCGATCAATGTAAGCGCCGATCCCGACGAGGTGGCCAAGGCCGAGCGGATCGTGCTGCCCGGGGTGGGGGCCTTCGGCGCCTGCCGCGCCGGCATCCGGGCCATCGATGGGATGTGGGAGGCGCTGGAGGCACGGGTTGCCCAGGGCGTTCCCTTCCTTGGCATCTGCGTGGGCATGCAGCTTATGGCCAGCATTGGCCGCGAGCATGGCGATCATGACGGGTTTGGATGGATCCCGGGCGAGGTGGTCGAGCTTACGCCCAACGATCCGGCGCTGAAGATCCCGCATATGGGCTGGAACGAGCTGATGGTCGACAGCACCCATCCGGTCTTTGCCGGAACCGAGCCGGGCGACCATGCCTATTTCGTGCATTCCTACCATCTGGTGCCGCGCGAGCCCGCGCACCGCCTGGCGCATTCGGCCTATGGCGGGCTGGTCACGGCGGCGGTGGGCCGCGTCAATATGGTCGGCACCCAGTTTCACCCCGAAAAAAGCCAGACAACCGGGCTGCGTCTGATCGCCAATTTCCTGCGCTGGACGCCGTGATGCATGGGCGCCTGCGCCGCCCGGTTGCGCTGGCCTATTCGAGCCGCCGCCAGTCCTGCCCGCGGCAGATCAGCCCGCCCATGACACAGCCCGATACGGTCAACACATTGCCGGTCAGAGCCATTTTCGAGCTGTAGGTCTCATCGTCATCGGGCGCCCAAATGGTGCCGTCATCCCATTCATTGGCGCCGTCTTCGGCCATGTCCTGGATCATCACCCGGCCGATATGCTCATAGGGCGCTTCCGCGCCATCGGCGGTGCGGGCCGTTTCGATTGTGCCGCAAAGTAGCGCGGCGTTGCCGGCACAAGGGGCAATTCGGATTTCCAGATAGTTGCCCTCGTCATTGGCCTGGGTGGCCCACAGACCGGTGGGATCAGCGAGCGCAGCGCCCGGAAGCGCCAGGGCCAGCACAGCGGCGAAAACCTTCATCGGAACCTCCCTCTTTGGCTCTGCAAATGGAGGTCCGGCCCGCCGGCTGTCAAGCGCGCGGTCTTTACCTTTTGGGACCCGCGCACTACTCCGCGCGCACCGATTTGCCGCGTGCCGGAGGGCAGCCGATGATCTTCTATCCCGCAATCGACCTGAAGGACGGGGCATGTGTGCGCCTGCTGCGCGGGCGGATGGAGGAGGCGACGGTTTTCAACACCGATCCCGGCAGTCAGGCACGCGCATTCGTCGAGGCCGGCTGCCGCTGGCTGCATGTTGTTGATCTCGACGGGGCATTTGCCGGACGGCCCGCCAACGCCCAGGCGGTGATGGACATCCTGTCCTCGGCCCGGGTTCCGGTGCAGCTTGGCGGCGGCATCCGCAATCTGGAGACGATCGAGCGCTGGCTGGGGCTTGGGGTCGCACGGGTGATCCTGGGCACGGCCGCGGTGCGCGATCCGGACCTTGTGCGGGCGGCCGCCCGCGCCCATCCGGGCCAGGTGGCCGTTGGCATCGACGCGCGCGCGGGCCGCGTGGCGGTGGAAGGCTGGGCCGAAACCACCGCGCTTGACGCAACCGATCTTGCCCGCCGGTTCGAGGATGCCGGCGTCGCCGCGATCATCTTCACCGATATCGACCGGGACGGCGCGCTCGAGGGCCCCAACCTGGCCAGCACCGTGACCCTGGCAGAGGCGGTCGCGATCCCGGTAATCGCCTCGGGCGGGGTCGCGTCGATGGCCGATCTGGAGGCGCTGGCCCAAAGCGGCGCGGCGCTCGACGGGGTGATCTCGGGGCGCGCCATCTATGATGGGCGGATCGACCCGGCAGCCGCGCAGGCCCTGCTCGACCGGCCACGCTGACCCGATCGGGGCAGCGGGCGCAGACACCGTCAGATGCGCAACGCCAGGCCCGGCGCGACTAGAAGGAGCGCCGCGGAGGACCGGGATCTCGCGCCCGGCTGGTTGAGCATCGGAGATTTTTGATGAAAGACAATTTTGCCAATCAGGTGTCGAGCCTGACCTCGCCCTTCAACCATTGCGACCCCGTCATCCCGGATGATTCCGTCGACCTTCCCTATGTCACGCGCAGCATTTTCATCGGCATTGCCGGCGACATCCGCGTGACCACCGTGGGCGGCACCATCGTGACCTTCCGCAACCATCCCGCAGGCTACATGCCCGGCCGCATCGCGCGTGTCCATGCCACCGGGACGACCGCCGCGGACATCGTCGCCGTCTGGTGAGAGCATGCTGGGTCTTGGCCTCGACACGACAACCCTGAGCACGGCCATTGCGGTCGGCTCAGCCTTTCCACCGCCGTTCCTGATCTCGCCACCCGTGATTTCCGGCGGCAATGAGGTCGGGTCAGAGGTTTCGGGTGTGACGGGCGTTTGGCAGGCCGGGCCGGGGCTTGGCTTTGCCTGGGCCTGGCAGCGCGACGGCATCGATATTGTCGGCGCCTCGGGCACCGGACCCTCGGTCTCGCCCTATGTCACGACCCCGGCCGATGCCGGGCATGCACTACGCCTGCGGGTCACGGCGATCGATGTGGGGGGGAGCATCACGGGCTATTCGGCCCCGCTGATCTCCTACATCGCCCCTCTTGCCGCGGCCGGAAGCTGGCAGTTCGTGTTTGTGCGCACCATGCCGCTTGCGCCGCTCGACCTCAGTGCGGAGTTTTCGGGCACCGATCTTGCGTTTGCCGTCGCGGCCGGATCCGACCCCTTGCCGGCCGGCCTCGCCCTGTCGACAGGCGGGGTGTTGAGCGGCACGCCCAGCGGCGCGTCTGCTGTCGTGACCGTCACGGTCGAGGCGTCGAACCCGGTCGGCACGGCGCAGCGCAGCGCGCAGGTCGAGATCACCGAGGCCGACCTTTTCGCTGA
>JBCBKN010000158.1:0-9482 GCA_038521775.1 Pseudomonadota bacterium
CGGCGCGCGGCACCGCGAGATCATTCTGGGCTGGCTGAACGGCCAGCCGCCGCGTGAGGGCGCCTGACTGCTCCCGACTGCTCCCGACTGCTCCCGACTGCGCCCGACTGCGCCCGACTGCGCCCGACTGCGCCCGACTGCGCCCGACTGCGCCTCACCGCGCCAGAGCAGCGCTCCGGTTCCGGCCCCGGGGAGGACCCCTGCGCTCCCACGCCCCACCCGGTCGGCGCGCCCTGCGCTTGCCAGGGCGCATCGCCACAGCATCATTGGCCGGGACAGCGGCCCTATCCGGCTGCTATGAACCGAAAGCGCGCCGCGCCCCCTGCAACGGGCGCCGGAGAACGGCCGCATATCCGCGGCCCGAGGAGAACCCAGATGCAGACCGAGCGTTCACCGCGCATGCGATTTATCTGGAAGGCGGTGATCTCGCTTGCCACGATCTTTTACGGGCTCGTGCCCGCCATTGCCGATCTGAACGAGACGCATCTCTTTCATCCCGGCTGGAGCGCCCATGCGCGGGTGCATGGCGCCTGGTTCCTGGGCTTTGGCGCCGGCATGGCGGGCCTTTCCCTCTTCCTCACCTGGCGTCGCGACGACGCGCGGCTGGCGGCCGTTATCGGCCTTCTCTTTGCGGCGGCCTTCTGGCTTGCCTATCTGACATCGGGCCTTTACGGCGGCTCGCTGGTCGATGAGGGCGGGGTCGAGGCACAGATCCTGGGCCTGGACGCCAATCTGGCGGTCTTTTCCGTGCTGCTGGTGGTGTTTCTGGCCGCGGCGATTGGCGTGGGTCGGGGCGGAGCCGACTGCGGGTCAGGGGCTTGAAGCTGTCGCAGGGCGGGCTAGAGTGCCCGGTGAGAACGGCGGGTTGGCAGGGATCTGGCGGACCGTGATGACCAAACGCTTCCAAGACCGGGATCAGTGCCAGGGCCTGCGCTGGCGGTTGCACTGGGGCCTGGCCGCGCGGGCCGCCCTTGTGGCGCCCCTGTTCGGGATCATGAGCGCTCTCATGGCCGCAACAGCGGCATCCGAGCAGGCCGACCGGGCCGAACCCGATCCGCATATCGAAATTGTGATCGACCGCGGGCCGGGCACGATCGAGCTTTATATGGGCATGAACGCCGCGCTGATGAGCGAGGCCTTCGGCTTGCCGCCGGAGGCGCTGACCGATGCCAGCGGCACCGTGCCCTTCGACGATCTGCGGATGGGCACCTGGGATATCGGCGACCGGATGCTCGCCTCGGTCGGAGCGCGGATCGACGCGGCGCCGGCCGGGTTCGAGGCGATGTCGCTGATGGTCCATCCCGGCGACCGCCGGCTTCCCTTTCTCACGCCCCTCGATGCGATGATGGCGATTGCGGTCTGCAGCGTTCCCACCCCGGAAACCGCGCCGCTGCTGGCCGATCTGCATGCCTATGTCGGCTATATCGCCTATCCCGAGAATGCGCATGCGGCGCTGTCGCTTGCGCTGCCGCAAATGGGGCGCGCGCCGCTCGTTATCACGGTGCGGGACCATTGGACGGGGCGGCCGGTCGCACAGACCCGCCAACTTGTCGCCGATGGCGGGGTTCTGGAGATCGCGCCCGTCGGGATCCTCGCGCGCAGCGACATGCCGGCGGGGTCTTTCCTTGCCGTCGCGCTGATGGTTCTGGGCGGCGCGACCGGCACGACACTGCTGGTGATGCGCCAGTCGCGGCGCCGGCGCACTGGATGAGCGGAGCTTCGTGGGCCATGCGGAGCTTCGTCGGCCATGCGGGGCGAAGGGCCGCGCCCCGGTCCATCTTGACAGCCAGCCCAAAGAATTACATCACCCCAGCAAGCGCAAATACCGAAAGAACTTCGAGGATAACGCCATGACCCTGTCCCGTCGGACCCTGCTGACCTCTGCCACCGCCGTTGCGGGCGTCTCCCTGATCGCATCGCCCTGGGTGGCCCGGGCCGCCACCACGCATGACATTCAGATGCTCAACAAGCATCCCGAGATCAAGCGCCTGCGTCAGGTCTTCTATCCGCGCCTTCAGGTGGTCGAGCCGGGCGACAGCGTGCGCTTTCTTGCCGTCGACAAGGGCCATAACAGCGTCTCGGTCAAGGGGATGATCCCCGATGGCACCGAGGAGTGGAAGGGCAAGATCAACGAGGAGGTCGAGATGACCTTCGAGATGCCGGGCCTTTACGGCTATCAATGCGTGCCGCACGCGGCCTCGGGCATGGTTGGCCTGGTCGTGGTGAAGGGCGAGGGCATGATGGACAATCTTGAAGCCGCCCAGGACGTGCGCCAGCGCGGCAAGGCCAAGAAGATCTGGGAAGAGATCTGGGCCGAGCTCGAAGAGCTCGACCTCGCCACGAGCTGATCGCAGCCACCACCCTGCTGTTCACAGCCGAGATGCAAGGGCGGGGCGCATCGCGCCCTGGCCTGAGACCGGTGCTGACCGCACCTGTATGAGCGCTTGCGGCGCCGGGCCGCCTAGAATGACCAGTCGGCGTTTTACAGGGCACCCCCGCGCCGCGAGCCGCCGCAATGGTGGTAGGATCATGAATGGGCGGGGTTGCCCGGGAATTTTGCTGAACTGAAGTCTTCTAATGGGATCTGTGGTGCCGGGACAGTGGCGCTAGACCCCGGCATAACGGGCCATGGCCGCAGCGCTGCCCTCGGCCCAGAGCAGCTGCAGCCAGCCCCTGAACGCCGATCGAAACGCATCGGCCTGGGCAAGATCGCCGTAAAGCCCGGTCTGGTCCAGCCAGGCCTCGGGCGTCGATCGCGCCGTCTGAGCGGCGGCGACAAGCTCGGGCCAAAGCGGGTCATTGTCTGAAATCTCGCTGCCATCTTCGCGCATGCCCGCGCACATCCGCGCCCAAAGCGCCTCGACCAGCGCCAGACCGTCGACCGGGGCGCCCTGGGCCAGCCGCTCACGCAGCACCGGATGGACAAAGCCCGTGTGCCGGGACGAGCCGTCAAAGGCCACCCGCCGCGTGGTGTCCTCGATGGCCGCATTGGCGAAACGGGCCATCGCCTGCTCGGCATAGGCGGTCGGGCTCATGCCCGGGACCGGCGCCACCATCGGGGCGATTTCATCGAGCTGGACCTTTCGGAAGAAGGCGGCAATGGCCGGGTGGGCCACGCAATCGGCGATCATCGGCAGCCCCAGAAGCTCCCCCGGATTGGCCAGGATCTGGTGCCCGGCATTGAGGATGCGGATCTTCATCGCCTCATAGGCATGCACGTCGGTCGCAAAGGTCGCCCCGACCCGGTCCCACTCCGGCCGGCCCGCGACAAAGGCATCCTCCATCACCCATTGGCGAAAATTCTCATGGGTCACGGGGACCGGATCGTCGATCCCGAAGGCCCGGGCGCGGTCGAGCGCCTTGGGACCCGTCGCCGGCACGATGCAATCGACCATCGCATTGGGAAAGCCGCAGCTTTGGTCGATCCAGCCCGCAAGATCGGGGTCAGAGAGCCGGGCAAGCGAGACCAGCGTCTGGCGCATCACCCGGCCATTGCCCTGCAGATTGTCGCAGGACATTGCCGTAAAGGGCCCCGCCCCGCGCGCCCGGCGCCGTTTCAGCGCGGCGATCATGGCCCCGAAGGCGGTGCGGGGCGTGTCGGGATGGGCCGCGTCATGCAGGATGTCGGGATGGCCCGCGTCAAAGCCATGGCTGGCGGGATCGAGATAATACCCGCCCTCGGTCACCGTCAGGGCAACGATGCGGATCTCGGGCGCGGCCATCTGGGCGATGAGCGCGGCATTGCCCGGCTCGACCGGCACATAGTCGATCATCGAACCCAGGATCTCGGCCGAGCTGCCGGCCGGGTCGAGCTCGATCAGCGTGGTCAGCCAGTCCTGCGCGGCGAGCTTGGCGCGCATATCCGCATCATTGGGCCGCACCCCCGCCCCGATGATCGCCCAATCGAGGGCCAGCCCCTGCTGCATCAGCCGGTGCAGATACCAGGCCTGATGCGCGCGGTGAAAATTCCCCACCCCGATATGCACGATGCCAGGGGTCAGCGCCCCGCGGTCATAGGTTGGGCGACGCACGCTTTGCGGCAGGTCGGCCAGCGCGGCGTTTGACAGCCGGATCATGCCGACCGACCCGGACCGACGCCCATGCGGATGCCCGTGCCCGTGCAAATGCCCATGCGGATGCCTATGCCCGTGCAGATGCCTAAGCCCGTGCCGAGGCTCATGCGTGTGACCCAGATGCAGAAATGACCGGCCATGATCCGCCTCAGCTCATCCACTGCCCGCCATCGACATTGTAGGTCTGTGCCACGATGTAATCGGCATCCGAGGAGGCCAGGAACACCGCCATCCCGGTCAGATCCTCGGCCACCCCCATCCGGCCAAAGGGCACCGCCGCCCCGACCTCGCGCTTTTTTTGGCCCGGCGCCTTGCCTTCATGCCGGGCAAAAAACGCATCCACCCCGTCCCAATGCTCGCCATCCACCACACCCGGGGCGATCGCATTCACATTGATCCGGTGCTTGATGAGGTCGAGCCCGGCCGACTGGGTCAGGCTGATCACCGCGGCCTTGGTCGCGCAATAGGCCGCGACCAGCGCCTCGCCCCGCCGGCCGGCCTGGCTGGCCATATTGATGATCTTGCCGCCGCTCCCCGCCGCAATCATGTGCCGCGCGACCGCCTGAAGCGTGAAGAAGGTGCCCGCGACATTGACCGCAAAGACCCGGTCGAAATCGCTCCGCGCGACCTCGACAATGGGTGCCGCGGTGAAAAGGGCTGCATTGTTGATCAGAATGTCGATGCGCCCAAAGACATGCAGCGTCGCGTCGACCGCAGCCTCGATGCTGGCCTGATCGGCCACATCCATTTCCACCGCATAGGCGGCCACGCCCAGTTCATCGGCCGCATGCCGGGCGCGGGCAAAATCGATATCGGCAAGCGCAACCCGGGCGCCTTCCAGAATATAGGCGCGGGCAAAGGCCAGGCCGATGCCGCGCGCGCCGCCGGTGATGAGGGCCGTTTTCCCCTCCAGTCGCCTCATGTGACGCGCAGACCCGACCCGTCGAACCGGTGAATGCGCTCCGGATCCGGCGTAAGAAAGATCCGGTCGCCATGATGCATGTCGACCTCGCCGCCCGCGCGCACGGTCAGGGGCGCCTCGAACCCATCGACCTGGACATGAAAGAAGGTGTCCGAGCCCAGATGTTCGGACACGCCCACCCGTCCCTGCCAGAGCCCGTCGGTGGCCGACGCGCCAATATGCTCGGGCCGCACACCGATGGTCTTGGCGCCATGCTTGGAGGCTTCGGCCCCGTTGATCAGGTTCATCCGCGGCGAGCCGATGAAGCCCGCGACAAAGGTGTTGCGGGGGGATTTGTAGAGCTCAAGCGGCGAGCCCACCTGTTCGATATGGCCCGCGCGCAGCACCACGATCTTGTCGGCCATGGTCATCGCCTCGACCTGGTCATGGGTGACATAGATCATCGTGGTCTTGAGCCGGTCATGAAGCTCGGAGATCTCCAGCCGCATGCCCACGCGCAGTGCTGCATCGAGGTTTGAGAGCGGCTCGTCGAACAGGAACGCCGCCGGCTCGCGCACGATCGCCCGGCCGATGGCCACGCGCTGGCGCTGCCCACCCGAAAGCTGGCCCGGGCGCCGGTCCAGATAATCGGTCAGGTTCAGCACGGCCGCCGCCTGTTCGACCCGCTTATCGCGCTCGGCCCGGTCAAGCCCGGCCATGCGCAAGGGAAAGGCGATGTTGCTGCGTACGGACATATGCGGGTAGAGCGCGTAGGATTGAAAGACCATCGCCAGCCCGCGCTTGGCCGGCGGGGTTTCGGTGGCGTTGCGGCCGTCGATCTCGATCTTGCCGCCCGAGACATCCTCAAGCCCGGCGATCAGCCGCAGCAGCGTGGATTTCCCGCATCCCGACGGGCCCACGAAGACGACGAAAGCGCCGTCCTCGATTTCCAGGTCCAAAGGCGGGATGACCATGACCTCGCCGAAGCGCTTGGTCACCTGTTCAAGCACGATGCGTCCCATCACTCCCTCCCCTATTTCACGGCGCCGAAGGTCAGGCCGCGCACAAGCTGTTTCTGGCTGAACCAGCCCATGATCAGAATTGGCGCAATGGCCATGGTCGATGCGGCCGAGAGCTTGGCGTAAAACAGCCCCTCGGGGCTTGAGTAGCTGGCAATAAAGCCGGTCAGCGTCTGCGCATTGGCCGCGGTGAGGTTGAGCGTCCAGAACGCCTCGTTCCAGGCCAGGATGATGTTGAGGAGCAGCGTCGAGGCGATGCCCGGCACCGCCATGGGCGTGAGGACATAGATGATCTCTTCACGCAGGGCCGCCCCGTCCATCCGCGCAGCCTCCAGGATCTCACCCGGGATCTCGCGGAAATAGGTGTAGAGCATCCAGATGATGATCGGCAGGTTGATCAGCGTGAGGATGATCACCAGCCCGATGCGGGTGTCGAGCAGCCCCAGTTCGATGAACAAGAGATAGATCGGGTAAAGCACCCCGACCGCGGGCAGCATCTTGGTCGAGAGCATCCACAAGAGGATGTCCTTGGTGCGTTTGGAGGGCACGAAGGCCATCGACCAGGCCGCCGGAACGGCGATGATGATGCCCAGCAGCGTCGATCCGCAGGCCACGATGATCGAGTTCCACAGCACCGCGCCATAGTTCGAGCGATCCTGCACGACGGCGTAATTCTCAAGCGTCCAGTCGAAGGCCAGAAAGATCGGCGGGTCGGCGATGGCCTGGGCCTCGGTCTTGAAGCTCGTCAGGATCGTCCAGAGGATGGGAAAGAAGATGAGCAGGCCGATCACCCAGGCAACGATGCTGGTGATGGCCTTTGTGCGCGGTGTGACGGTGCGGGCCATGGCTATTTGTCCAAATTCTTGCCGACGATGCGCATCAGGAAGAGCGCAACGATATTGGCCAGGATGATGGCATAGACCCCGCCGGCCGAGCCCAGCCCGACATTCTGGCTTTCCAGCACGCGCTGATAGATCAGATAGGTTAGGGTGCGGGTGCCAAAGGCGCCGCCGGTGGTCACGAAGATCTCGGCAAAGATCGCCAGAAGGAAGATCGTCTGGATCAGCACCACCACGGTGATCGCGCGCGCCAGATGCGGCAGGATGATAAAGCCGAACCGGGCCAGCGGCGGGGCGCCGTCCATCTCGGCGGCCTCAAGCTGCTCGCTGTCGAGCGACTGGATCGCGGTGAGCAGGATCAGCGTGGCAAAGGGCAGCCATTGCCAACTGACGATAAGCACAATGGAGGCGAGCGAATAATCGCTGAGCCAGACCACAGGCTCGGCCCCGATCGCCTTTGCCGCATGGGCCAGAAGCCCGTTCACCGGGTCCATGAACATGTTCTTCCAGACCAGCGAGGAGACGGTGGGCATCACGAAAAAGGGCGCGATCACCAGGATGCGTACAATCCCCTGCCCCCAGAGCGGCTGATTGAGCAGGAGCGCCAGCAGCACCCCCAGCACAATGGTGACCAGCAGCACCCCGCCGACCACGATCAGCGTGGACTGGATGCTGGGCCAGAAGGACGACGCGCTGACAAAGCGGATGTAATTGTCAAATCCCGTCCAGCCCAGATCGCCGCCGCGCAAGGGCAGGTAGCGCTTGAACGAGAAATAGAGGGTCATGGATAGCGGGATGAGCATCCATCCCAGAAGCAGGACGACGGCGGGCGCCAACATCAGCCGGGCCGTCGACCTCGCATGCCGCGTGGACATCGCGCCGTCTCCTCGCTCGGGCCCGATATGGCCACGCCGACAGGGCGCGGGGATACCGGTGCCTAGATGGGCTTAGGTGGAAGGGTCGGAGGGCAGCCGCAGCCACCCGCCGACAGGGAGCACCTGCGAGCGGTCAGTAGCCGGCCGCTTCCATGGCGTCGGTGGTGATCGCCTGGGCCTTTTCCAGCGCCTCTTCCACGGTCTGCTGCCCGGCATAGACGGCCGAGAATTCCTGGCTGACCTCGGTCGCGATGCCCGCAAATTCCGGGATCGCGGCGAACTGGATGCCGACATAGGGCGAGGGCTCGACCGTGCTGTCATTGGGGTCTGCGGAAAGGATCGAGTCCAGCGTCATTTTGGCAAACGGCACCGCCTGGTACTCCGGCGTCTCGTAAAGCGAAATCCGCGCACCCGGGGGCACATTGGCCCAGCCTTCGTTTTCGGCCACAAGCGCGATGTACTCCTTCGAGGTCGCCCATTCGATGAACTGCTAGGCTTCGGCTTCCTGCTGGGTGCCGGCGGGGATCGCCAGAGCCCAGGCCCAGAGCCAGTTCGACCGCTTGCCCAGGCCGTTATCGGGCGCGAGCGCAAAGCCCACACTGTCGGCCACTTCGCTGTCATTGGGGTTGGTGACGAAGGAGGCCGCGACCGTCGCGTCGATCCACATGCCGCATTTGCCCTGCTGGAACAGCGACAGGTTTTCGTTGAACCCGTTGGTGGCATATCCCGGAGGGCCCGATTCGGTCATCATCTCGACAAAGAAGGTGAGCGTGTCGGCCCAGGGCTGCGTGTCGAACTGGGCGTTCCAATCCTCGTCGAACCAGCGCGCGCCGAAGGAGTTGGACAGGGCGGTGAGGAAGGCGCCGCCCTCGCCCCAGCCGGCCTTGCCACGCAGGCAGATGCCGTTGATTTCATTCTCGCGGTCGGTCATCGCCGCGGCCGCCTGCTTGATGAACTCCCACGTCGGCGCATCGGGCATCTCAAGCCCCGCGGCTGCCATCAGGTCGGTGCGGTACATTATCATCGAGGATTCGCCATAGAAAGGCGCGGCGAAGAGGGTGCCGTCATGCGACAGGCCACCGGCCATGGCGGGCAGGATGTCGGCGACGTCATATTCCTCGGACAGGTCGTCGAGCGGCACCAACCAGCCATTCGCACCCCAGATCGGCGTCTCGTACATGCCGATCGTCATGATGTCGAACTGGCCGCCCTTGGTGGTAATGTCGGTGGTGACCCGCTGGCGCAGGACGTTTTCTTCAAGCGTCACCCACTCGACCTCGATGCCGGTCTCTGCGGTGAACTGATCCGTATAGCCCTGCATGCGGATCATGTCGCCGTTGTTCACGGTCGCGATCGTCAGGGTTTGAGCAAATGCGCTGCCGCTCAGGATCAGCGCCAGCGCGGTAGCCGCGCCAAGCGTTTTGGCCGGGGTCATCCGAATCCTCCCAGGTTGGTTTTTAGGTCTTACCGGTTGAGTGGCAGCCGCTGCCCGGCCTGTCAACGAAAATTTTACGAGTGTAAAGTTTTTGTCTGGCAGCCCCTCGGCGGAATGCCGCGGCGTCACGCCGATGCGCGGATCACCAGGCGCCCGTCAAAAAGCGCGGTCTGGCGGGCGGCCTGCGCACGATCCTCGTCAATGCGGGCCATCAGCGTCTCGACGCTGCGCCTGGCGATTGCCGCGTAGTCCTGGGCAACAGTTGTGAGCGACGGGCAGGTGAAACGCGCGAACGGGTGGTCGTCATGCCCCGCGATGCGCAGCTGCGCCCCGTCCGCGC
>JBCBKN010000159.1:0-9451 GCA_038521775.1 Pseudomonadota bacterium
ATGGAGCCGATGCTGACCCTTCCCGAGAGCCTGCCCGGCGCGGGCGGGTACCGCGAGCATGACATCCTGGTCGTCGGAGAGGACGGGGCCGAGAACATCACCGGCTTTCCCTATGGCCCGGAGCACAACGTCATCGCCCCCTGAGTGACTGCTCAGTGACGGCCCCCCAAGTAACTGCCCCCCTGGGTTCCCGCCCCCTAAGTGACTGCCCCTGAACCACCGCTGATGCAGCCGCGATGCCCGCTCTTCGATCAGACCCGCGCCGATCTGCCATGCCCACCGCCAGGATCTTCACGCTTTCTCATCGAATTGTTGGCATCCTTGTCGCGATACTGGGTGAACACTAGGCTAGGCTTGGTGAACGCGGTTCCCTCTTGGTGCGACCGGGGCAGGAGTGCTGGATGCGCGAGGCGCAGCGGATAGAACGGATAGCGGATGCCGCGGTGCATGTCGCGGGCATCGGGCTTGCGCTGATCTCGCTGCCCATCCTGCTGACCCTGGCCGCGGTCTGGGACGGCTCGGCATCGACCATGCTGGCCCTCTCGGTCTACGCGGCCTGCGTGCTTGCTACGCTGGGGCTTTCGGGGGCCTATAACATGATACGCGCGCACCGGATCCGCCCGATCCTGCGCCGGCTCGACCATGCCTCGATCTATCTCAAGATCGCCGGCACCCAGACGCCCTTTGCCGTGCTGGCCGGGGGTGCGACCTCGGCCTGGCTCTTGACGGGCGTGTGGTGCGCGGCCGCCACCGGTGCTCTGGCCAAGATCGCCCGGTCCGAGGGGTGGGAGGGGCTTTCGATTGCGCTTTACCTGGTGCTGGGCTGGGCTGGCGTGCTGCTCATTCCCGATATGTGGGCCGATCTCTCCGGCGTGGCCTTCATCCTGATGCTGACCGGCGGTGCGCTCTACTCGGTGGGGGTGATCTTTCATCTGTGGGATTCCCTGCCCTATCAGAACGCGATCTGGCATGGCTTCGTGCTGGCAGCGACCTTCGTCTTCTATTCGGCCGTCATGGTGCAGGTCGTCCAGGCGGCAGCGCCCGGCTGAGCCCCCTGCAGTCCCTCCCCGGAAACCCCGGTAAGACCCTCCGGCTGATCCCCAGATAAAAACCCCGGCAGAGATCCCGGATACCCCGGCAAAAACAGACCCTCCGGCTGATCCGCCCCGCCGCAACTTGCGCGACGGCGCACGGTCCACCCCCAACCGTGCCGCCGCGGGACCCGCCGCCCCAGCGGCGGGCCAGGCCCAAAGCACGGCCGCGCATCTGTGATGCGTGGCCACGCGCGGGAGCCCTCCTGTGCGGCGGCCGGTGGTTGCGCCCAACGCCGGCAACCCACGCATTCTGGGCCAGAGTTCACCGGGGCCGAAGCCGCATCCGGGTTGCCACCGCCCGCTCGCACCTCTCGCACTGCATGCCGTCTGCGATTATGGCTGCGTGCGCCGTCTTGCGTGCTGCACCCTGCCGGCCGGCGCCGAGCGCCCGAAGCATCATGGGTTCCGGGCTGGGTCCAACGCGCTGGCTTCAAGTCAGGGCGTAAGACCGAACTGCGCCGCGGCGCCGGGTGCGCCCTCCGGTGCCGCCATCCCGCGCTCGCTCAGATCGAGCAGATGCGCCAGCACGTTCCGCGCCGCTGCCGGCAAGAGCCGCGCATCCAGATCGGTATAGATACGGCGTGCGAGCGTGACGGCGTCGGCCGGCCCGTCGCGCAGCGCTGCGCGGATCTGGCCCTCACGCATCTCGCGATGCGCCAGAATATAGCCGACAAGCCCCGCGGGGTCCGCAACCGGTGCGCCATGGCCGGGGTAATAGACCCGGTCGTTGCGCCCCGCCATGCGCCGCAGCGAGGCCATGAAGGAAGTCAGATCCCCCTCCGGCGGGCTGACCAGCGTCGTGGCCCAGCCCATCACGTGATCGCCCGAGAAAACCGCTCCGGCCGCCGCACCTCCACCCTCCAGCGCAAAGCACAGATGGTTCGACAAATGCCCCGGCGTGTGCAGCGCCGTCAGCCGCCAGCCATCCCCCTCCACCACGTCGCCATCGGCCAGCGCCAGATCTGGCGCAAACCGGGTGTCGGCCCCCTCGCCGCCGCCCAGACTGTCGCCCGCGCGGCCCGCTTGAGCGGCCATTTCGGCCATGGCCGGGCGCATGCCCGCCCCGTGGGGGCCAAAGCCGCAGACCGGTGCCCCGGTCTCATCCGCAATCCGACGGGCCAAGGGCGAATGATCGACATGCGAATGGGTCACAAGGATGTGGCTGATCCGCTCACCCGGCGCCAGGGCGGCGAGAAGCGCCTGTCCGTGCGCAGCGTCCTCGGGCCCCGGATCGATCAACGCCACGGCACCCTCGCCCACCAGATAGCTGCGCGTGCCGGTGAAGGTCATCGGCGAGGCGTTGGGTGCGGTCACCGCCCGGATCCCCGGTTCCAGCCGCTCGACCTGCCCCGGAACCGGCGCATGATCGGTCCGAAACGGCGAGGCTGCACCCGATCCGACCTGCGCCATGCCCACCTCCGCTTGCTCCTGTGACATCGCAAAGCTAGCGTCCGCCCATGGACATGCAATGGATCAAACGCGCAATGCCGCGGCGGCTGTTCAGCCGGGCGCTTCTCATTCTGCTGGCGCCGATCCTGCTGTTGCAGGCGGTCGTGGCGGTGGTCGTGATCCAGCGGCATTTCGAGGGCGTGACCGAGCAGATGGCCGATGCCGTGGCCCTCGAGATCCGCTATGCCATCGCCACGGTCGAGGAGGCCGAGACCCTCGCCGCGGCGCGCCGCACGCTCGACACGGTCGCCGTGCCGCTCGGCCTCTTTCTGTCGATCGATCCGACCGCCCAGGTGCGCCCGGAGGTGACCCGGCGGTTCTACGACCTGTCCGGCGCCGCACTTGCCGGCGCGCTGGCCGAAACCATCGGACGCCCCGTGGCCATCGATCTTCTGGGCGATGACAAGGTGGTGTTCCTGCAGGTCGCCACCTCGCGCGGGGTGCTTCTGGCCGAAATCCCGCGCCGGCGCATGGTGGCGTCGAACCCGCATCTCCTCCTGGTCTGGATGATCGTGACCTCAGGCGTGCTCTGCGCCATTGCCATAGTGTTCCTGCGCAACCAGATCCGCCCGATCCGCGATCTTGCACGCGCCGCCGAGGCATTCGGCAAAGGCCGCACCATCCGGTTCCGGCCGCGCGGTGCGGATGAGGTGCGCAGCGCCGGCACCGCCTTTGTGGCCATGCGAAACCGCATCGAGCGCCAGATCGAGCAGCGCACGCGGATGCTGTCGGGGGTGAGCCATGATCTGCGAACGCCGCTGACCCGCATCCGCCTGGCGCTTGCCGTGGCCGAACCGAGCCAGGAGACTGATGAGATCGCCCGCGATGTGGGCGAGATGGAGCGCATGCTGGAGGCCTTTCTGGCCTTTGCCCGCGGCGAGGGGCACGAGGTGCCGGTGCCCACCGATGTCTGCGCGCTTGCCCGCGACGTTGCCCTTGCCGGGCGTCGCAGCGGCGGCGAAATCACCCTCGATCTGCCGAACCGAGCGCCGGCACGCGGCGCCGAGGTCTCGCTGCGCCCGGTCGCGATGCGCCGCGCGCTCCACAATCTATTGGACAATGGCGCGACCTATGGCGGGCAGGTCCGGTTTTCGCTGCGCATCCTGCCGCGCTGGGTCGATTTCGTGGTCGAGGATGACGGGCCGGGCATTCCCCCGCATCGCCGCGAACAGGCCTTGCGCGCCTTCATGCGGCTGGATGAGGCGCGCAACCAGAATGCCGGCGGCGGGGTTGGGCTGGGGCTGGCGATCACGCTCGACATCGCCCATGCGCATGGCGGCACGCTGGAGCTTGGGCACAGCGCCGAGCTTGGCGGGCTGCAGGCGGTGCTGCGCGTGCCACGCTGAGGCGCGCGTGACCACGCCGGATCGGAACCTGTTTCTCGATTCTGCGATCTGCTGTTAAGGTTCGCGCGCCAAGACGAACAAGGAGCTTCCAATGCGTCATCGTCCAATTTCCACACTTCTTTTGTGTTCCGTCATCACATTGCCCTATGCCGCCGCCGCTCATGAAACCGGTGAACCGCATCACCACGGGCTGATCATGGCGCAGGCCCAGTCCGATGACGACAGCAACCCGCTGGCCCCGTTTCTCAAGCGCACCACCCCGGCCGAGACCGAGGAAGAGGCCGTCGAGGACGTTGTCGAGGACGCAGCCGAAGAGGTGGTCGAGGAGGTCGTCGAGCAGACCCCTGCCGAGCCTGCCGAAGAGGTCGTGGCCGAGGAAGACAGCGGGATCGAGGATCTGCCGCGCAAATCCCTGCCCAAATCCGACCCGGTGGTTGCCGAAGAGGACGCGACCGAGCCGGCCGCGCCCGAGGTCGTGATCGAGACGGTGCGTGAGCCGACCTCGATGGCCACCATCTCGCCCAACGCGCTTTATGACATCATCGACGATCATGTCGACATGGTCGAGGTCGACCCCTCGGGCGGCGACACCACGCTGGAAGGGCGGATCGACGGCACCTCGTTTCAGGTCTATTTCTACGAATGCGATGGCGGCGATATGAGCTCGGTCGCCTATCCCGACAGCGATTGCCTGGGCTTTGAATGGCGCAGCTATTTCTTCGATGCGCGCCCCTCTGCCCGGCAGGTCAATGAGTGGAACGCCAATTACCATTACGGCAAGCTCTTCATCGACCGCGACGGCGATCTGACCGTGCAGCTCAATGTCGTCGTCGAAGGCGGCATCGAAGAGCGCAACGTCCTGACGACGCTGGCCTGGTTCCGCGCGGTGCTGGACGGGGTGCGCAGCGAGTTCCGCTGACCCTTCAAGCTGGGCCTAACGCCGGGCCTGGCGCGCTGGACCGATCGAAGGGTCTGGCGCAGGGCCTAACGCTGGGCCTCACGCCAGCGCGGGTTGATCCAGGGCTGCGCGTTTTCGCGGGCCAAGGGCGGGCGGCCGAGGATATGGTCGGCCGCCTTCTCGCCGGTCATGATCGACGGGCCGTTCAAATTGCCGTTGGGAATGCGCGGAAAGATCGAGCTGTCGGCCAGCCGCAGATCCCGCACCCCGATCACCCGACATTGCGGGTCGACCACGGCCATGGGGTCGTCCGCCCGCCCCATCCGCGCGGTGCCGCAGGGGTGATAGGCGCTTTCCACATGGTCGCGAATGAAGGCATCCAGCGCCTCATCCGACTGTACCGCCGCGCCGGGCTGGATTTCGGCCCCGCGATAGGGGTCGAACGCGGCCTGCCCGAAGATCTCACGCGTCAGCCGGATGCAGGTGCGGAAATCGGCCCAATCCTGCGCCTCGCTCATATAGTTGAAGCGGATCGCGGGTGGCTCGGCGGGATCGGCCGAGCGCAGCCGCACTGTGCCGCGCGAGGCCGAGCGCATCGGCCCGACATGGGCCTGAAACCCGTGCCCTTCGGCAGCGGCCTGCCCGTCATAGCGCACCGCTAGCGGCAGAAAGTGATACTGAATGTCGGGATACTCCACCCCGGGCTTGGAGCGGATGAAGGCCGCACTTTCAAACTGGTTCGACGCGCCGGGCCCGGTTTTGGTGAAAAGCCAGCGCGCGCCAACCCAGGCTTTGCCCAATAGCGACCAGTAGCGGTAAAGCGTCACGGGCTGGGTGGCGGCCTGCTGGATGTAAAGCTCCAGATGGTCCTGCAAATTGCTGCCCACACCGGGGCGATCGGCGACCAGCGCGATGCCACGCGCAGCAAGATGCGCCGCCGGGCCGATACCCGACAGCATCAGAAGCTTGGGCGAGTTGATCGAGGAGGCCGCCAGGATCACCTCGGCATGGGCGCGGGCCACTGAGAGGGTGTCGCCGCGCGCCAGCTCCACCCCCGCGGCGCGCCCGTCTTCAAACACCACCCGGCGGGCCAGCCCGCGCAGCAGCGTGAGCTTGCCGGTCGCCAAAGCCGGGCGCAGATAGGCGTTGGCGGTCGACCAGCGCCGCCCGCGCCAGACGGTCATCTCCATCGGGCCGAAGCCTTCCTGCTTCTCGCCATTATAGTCGGAGGTAAGCTCATAGCCGGCCTGGCCACCGGCCTCGACAAAGGCCCGGGTCAGCGGGTTCTCGCGCCGCCCACGGCTGATGTGCAGCGGCCCGTCTCGCCCGCGCCAGGCCGCATCGCCGCCATGCCCGCCCGAGCGCCACTGCTCCATGCGCTTGAAATAGGGCAGCACATCGGCATAGGCCCAGCCATTGGCCCCGCTCTCGGCCCAAAAATCGTAATCCCGGGCATGGCCGCGCACATAGACCATGCCGTTGATCGAGGAGGAGCCGCCCACCACCTTGCCGCGCGGGCAGGCCAGCCGCCGCCCGCCCAGATGCGGCTCGGGCTCGCTCATATAGCCCCAATCATAGCGCGGCATGTTCATCGGATAGCTCAGCGCGCCGGGCATCTGGATCAGCGGGCCGGCATCGCTGCCGCCATATTCGATAAGGATCACCGAGCGCCCCGCCTCAGTGAGGCGAAAGGCCAGGGCACAGCCGGCCGAGCCGGCACCGACAATGACGTAATCAGCCTCCATCCCAGACCCCGTCACCGCGCTTTGGGAAAACGCCGGTCATCTTCCAGCGTGTTGAGATCGAGATGGTTGCGCATGAAGCGTTCGGAGGCGCGTTTGAGCGGCTGCCAATCCCAGGGGTAATGCGCGCCCGCGCGCAGCGCGGGGTAGACCGCCAGCCGGCGCGCCTGGCTTTCGCGCACCTCCCGGTCGATGCTCTGCAGATCCCAGCGCCGGGCGACAGCATCGACCAGCCGCTCGACGATTTCGGCATGATCGGGGTCGCGCGCCAGATCGCGGGCCTCCTCGGGATCGGTGTCGAGCCGGAAGAGCTGATCCGGATCGGCCGGGCAGAGCACGATCTTCCAGGGCCAGTCGATCAGCGAGACCATCGGCGCGATGGAGCCCTCGGCCATGTACTCCATCGGCACGGGCGCGCGGGCAGCGCCCTCGGCCAGCGGAAGCAGGCTGACCCCGTCGAGCCAATGGGCAATCGGTTCGATGTTCAGACCGGCCAGATCGGCAAGCGTCGGCACCGCATCGAGGGTCGAGACCGGGGTGTCGATCCGCCCCGGCGCGACGCCCGGTGCGGCCAGCATCATCGGCACCCGGGCCGCACCCTCGCGAAAGCTCATCTTGAACCACAAGCCCCGCTCGCCCAGCATGTCGCCATGGTCGGAGAGAAAGAGGATGGCGGTGTTGCGCGCCGTCTCCTCGCCCATCGCGTCAAGCGCCGCCAGCACCTCGCCGATCCGCGCATCGATATAGGAGATCGAGGCGAAATAGCCCTGCCGCGCGCGGCGCACATCCTGCGGCGTGATCGCAAAGCGCGGTGCGTCATTGGCGGCCACGAGCCGGGCGCTGTGCGGGTCGCCCGGCAGATCGTCGCGCAGCGGATCAAGCGCCGGGCAGTCATCATAAAGCTGCCAGTATTCCGGCCGGTTGACATAGGGGTCATGCGGATGGGTCAGGCTCACCGTCAGGCACCAGGGCCGCGCCTCCGCCGACCGTGCCAGATTGCGCAACGCGCCAACCGCCTCGAAGGTCGTCTCATCGTCAAAATCGAGCTGGTTGGAGCTGACCGCCGGCCCGGCCCCGGTGACCGAGCCCAGATTGTGATACCACCAGTCGATCCGCTCGCCCGGGCGGCGCCAATCCGGCGTCCAGCCGAAATCGGCCGGGTAGACATCGGTGGTCAGCCGCTCCTCAAAGCCATGCAGCTGATCGGGCCCCACGAAATGCATCTTGCCCGACAGGATCGTCCGGTATCCGACCCGGCGCAGGTGATGGGCGAAGGTCGGCAGGTCCGAGGCAAATTCCGCGGCATTGTCATAGACATGCGTGCGCGAGGGCAGCATGCCGGTCATGAAGCTCGCCCGCGACGGGGCGCAGAGCGGCGAGGCGCAATAGGCATTGGCAAACCGCGCCGACCGTTCGGCAAGCCGCGCCAGATTGGGGGTGTGCAGCCAGGCCTGGGGCCCGTCGGGAAAGAACCTGCCATTGAGCTGGTCGACCATCAGGATCAGGATATTGGGCCGTTCTGTCATGCTCTTTGCCGCGTGCCCCTGTCCCTGTGCCGTTATCCGCTGCGGGCCTTCCATAGGCCGGACGCGCGCCCGGCGCAATGGTGGGCGCCGCGGCGGGCTTGCCGGGCGGGGCGGCGCGGCGGACGGTCGGGGGGCGGCTCAGCGCAACAAGTCGGCTCAGCGCAACAAGTCGGCTCAGCGCAGTGCGGCGTTGCTGGGCCAGCCCTCCTTCTTGACCAGGCAGCCGGGCAGATCCTCAAGCCGATGCGCGCCCATCTGGATCATCACATTGCGAAGATCATCGCGCAGCATCTTGGCGACATGGGCGGGACCCTTCAGGCCCAACGCGCCGGCGCCATAGCCAAAGGCCCGGCCCAAAAGGCACATATCGGCCCCAAGGGCGAGGGCGCGCGCAATGTCGAGCCCCCCGCGCAGCCCGCTGTCAAAGACGATCTTTGCCCGATCGCCGACCACCGACTTGACGGCCGGCAACGCATCGATGGCCGCAGGCACCGCGTCGAGCTGGCGCGCCCCATGGCTGGAGACGCCGATGCCGTCAACACCCATGGCAACGCAGCGCTCGGCATCCTCGGGCCGCAGGATCCCCTTGACGACCAGCGGCCCATCCCAAAGATCGCGCAGCTCGGCCAGGTACTCCCAGCTCGGCGTCATATCGACCTGGGTTGCGAGATATTCGCCGAAGGCCTTCAGGCTGGGCCCGCCCGTATAGGGCTCCACGGTCCAGAACCGCGGCCGCCCATGCTGCCAGAGCGCATAGAGCCAGGGCAGGCGGAACGGAATGTCGATCATCTGCAGGGGCCGCTGCGGCAGGCCCAGCCGCACACCGGCCCGGCGCTGACGCTCCCGGCTCGACCCGACGGGCACGTCGACGGTGACCACCAGCACCTTCCAGCCATTGGCCTTGGCGCGGGCCAGCAGATCCTCGCGGATCTCCGGGTCGCGCGGCGGGTAGAGCTGGAACCAGCCCATATCGCCAACATGCCGCCCCACCGCCTCCGGATTGGCATTGGCCATTGTCGACAGGCACATCGGGATCTGCGCCTTTTGGGCGGCCTTGGCGAGCGCGATCTCGGTGCCCGGCCACATCAGCCCGACCATGCCCATCGGGGCAATGCCGAAGGGGGCTGCATAGCGCGTGCCCCAGAGCTCGACCGCCATCTCGGGCTCGAAGGTTCCGGCCATGACGCCGGGCCACATCTGAATGTCCTGAAAGGCGCTGAGGCTGCGCTCGAGCCCCGCTTCGGCCCCGGTGCCGCTGTCGATATACTCAAAAATGAAATGCGGTATGCGCCGGCGCGCCTTGGCGGCCAGATCGGCGACGCTCGGGTAGCGATCCTCAAGGCTCACGGAACAGGCCCTCCCCCAGTTTTTGTGCGACCGCAGACTACGGTGCGGC
>JBCBKN010000160.1:0-9444 GCA_038521775.1 Pseudomonadota bacterium
GGTCGCCCGGCTGGCGGCGGCCGGCGCCACCACGACAGGCGCGCTCAATATGGGCGAGTTTGCCTATGATTTTACCGGCGAGAACGCGCATTACGGGCCGTCGCGCAACCCGCATGACCGCACGCGGATGGCCGGCGGGTCATCCGGCGGGTCGGGTGCGGCGGTCGGCGGCGGGCTCGTGCCGCTGGCACTGGGCTCGGACACCAATGGCTCGATCCGGGTGCCCAGCGCCTTTTGCGGGATCTTCGGGCTGAAGCCGACCTATGGGCGGTTGCCGCGAACGGGCACGTTTCCCTTCGTCGACAGCCTCGATCATCTCGGCCCGATGGCGCGAACGGTTCAGGATCTGGCCTTGGCCTTTGATGCGATGCAAGGGGCCGATGCGGGAGATGATGCGGGAGACCCGGCCTGCCGCAGCGATGTCGGGCGGCTGGCGGCAGCGGCTGGGCTAAAAGAAGCGCCGGCCCTTCGGGTTGCGCGTCTGGAGGGTTGGTTCCGCGGTCAGGCAGAGCCCGAAACGGATGCTGCCGCCGACAGGGTCGCCCAGGCGCTTGGCGCCGATGCGCAGCTGGACATCGAGGGCGTGGCGGCGGCCCGGGCCGCGGCCTTTGTCATCACCAATGTCGAGGGCGCGGCGCTGCATCTTGACGACATTCGCCGCAGCCCCGATGCCTATGACCCCTTCGTGCGCGACCGGCTGCTGGCGGGATCGCTGATGCCGGGGGTGCATTATGTGCGGGCGCAGCGCGCGCGGCTGCAGTTTCAGCGCCAGATGCGGGCGGTGTTTGAGCGCTATGATCTGCTGGTTGCGCCGACCACGCCGATGCGCGCCCCGACGATCGGCGCGCAAACCGTCGAGCTTGCCGGTGAAACGGTGGCGCTGCGGCCCAATATCGGGGTCTACACCCAGCCGATTTCATTCATCGGGCTGCCGGTGGTCTCCTGCCCGGTCTGGCTGGACGCGCTGCCCTGCGGCGTGCAGCTGATCGCCCCGGCCTGGCGCGAGGATCTGGCGTTGCGCGCCGCCCACCAGCTGGAGCAGAGCGGCGTTTGCGGGCCGAAGCCCTGAGCGCTGCGCGTGCGGCAGGTTCGGGCGTTCCCGCGATCAGGCCTGCGGCGCCAGCAGGCGGTCAAGCATCGCAACCAGGTCGCGCTGCATCCCGGCATCCATCACCGGCGCGGGCGGCTTTTTCTCCCGTCGATTGGCCACGTAAATCCCCGAACGCCCGCCAAAGGCCGCCGGATCGGCGCTGTCGACCAGCTTGGCGGCCTGTTTGTCGGCCGGGCTGAAGACCAGCGGCGCGATCCAGGCCAGGATCTTCGGCATCCCGGAGCCGCCGCTCGTGGTCATGGGGGTCTTCGTGGCACCCGGATCGATGGCGCGGATCAGGATGTTGTCGGGTTTGAGCGTGTCTGCCAGCGCGGCGGACAATGTCGTCACGGCCAGCTTGGTCTGGGCATAGGTGCTCATCAGCCCGCCCACTTTCGGCGGATCGGCCAGAGTGTCGAGCTCCAGCTTCTTCAGCGGCGTGATCGCGCTTGATGAGAGATTGACGACCATGGCCGGGGTTTCGCCCGCCGGCCGCGCCATTTTCGCGCGCAGCGCCTTGGTCAGCTGATAGGCGGCCAGCGTGTTCACCGCAAATTGCGATTCAAACCCCTGCGCGCTCAGCGTCTTCTTGCTCGTCAGCAGGCCGGCATTGTTGTAAAGCGCATCGATCCGCCCGGGCAGCGCGTCGATCTTGGCGGCGGCCTCGGCAATCTGCGCGGTGTCCATCAGATCGGCAGTGACCAGCTCGATCGCCGCTTTGGGGTGCTTGGCCAGAATGGCGTCCCGCTGCGCCACGCCCTTGGCCTCGGAGCGGTTGACGAGGATCAGCGCATCGCCGCGCGCGGCGAGGATGGTGACGATCTCGCTGCCGATCCCGCCGGTGGAGCCGGTGACCACGGTCCAATTTGCACCCGATTCAGTCATTTGCTATGCCTTCGATGACACGTTGATGGTGAAGATGTATATAGTGTACTAGTCTACCAAATGAAAGCGATCAATGCCCGTATCCGCCGCTGACGCATTATGCCGGTTTGTGCCGCCCTTCATGCGCTATCTGCGTGAGGGGTTGGCCAAGGTGAACATCTCGCCGGCGCGGTTTCAGATCCTTCAGGCGCTGACCCAGGGCGAAGCGCGGTCGATGGTCGAGCTTTCCGAGCGTCTTTCGGTGACCAAGCGCAACATCACCTCGCTGGTCGATGGGCTGGAAAAGGAGGGTCTGGTTGCCCGGCGGCCGCATCCGACCGACCGGCGCTCGACCCTGGTGGCCATGACCCCGGCGGGTGAGGAGGTCTTTGCGCGGGCCGCCCAGACCCAGCAGGAGCATCTGAAGGCGTTGCTGACCGGTCTGGATCCGGCCGAGCAGCGGCAGATGTCGCGGGCGCTTGGCCAGCTTGTCGAGACCATGACCGCAAAGGACCGGCCCTAGCCGCGGCGCATTTGCTTTGCGGGTGGCCCGTTCACCTCCCTCAAGGGGGGCCTTCGCGCTCGCCGGTGGCGGCATCTCGGGTACCCGTCCCGTCGGCCAGAGACAAACAGCGCGCGGCGCCGAAGATGGGGCTTGGCCGCGCCGTCTGGCACAAAGCGGTTTTTTCGGACGCGCTGTAGACTCTCACCGCATCTCATGCCAGCGTGGCCGGGATGGTGTCCGACGATTTTATGTCGGCTGAAAAGGGAACACGGTGCGGTGTAGCCATCAGGCGCCAAATCCGTGACTGCCCCCGCAACTGTGAGCGGAGAGCGACCCCTGACACGTCCACTGGGCTTGCGGTCATCGGACCGGGCCCGGGAAGGGCTGGGGAAGCGGCGACCCGCGAGTCAGGAGACCTGCCATCGCAAACGCAACTTGACCGGACGGGGTGTGCCGGAAGGAGAGGCCTTATGATCAACGCGACGCAGGTCGTGCGACATTGCGGTCCCATAGCACCCCCGTTTCAGCGGAGGCGGCGATGGGCGGATCCCTTGTTTCGATCCCAGATTGGAGGCGGACGGGTGGTGACACCCGGCTGGACGGGCCACAGCGCGCAACAGCCGCGCATGCCCTGACCCCGGGACCCGCCGCATGACGGCGCGGGCCCAGGCGGCGCGGCCGGCGCGCCGGCGGTTCTGCCTGACCGAGCTCAGCGCAACGCTGTTGGTCGGCTGCGCGGTCGCGCTGTCGGCCGGTCTTTGGATCGCCATCCTGGCGGTGCTGTGATGTGCGTTCTGCGCGACAGGCGTTGCGAGGCCGGTTCTGTGACTGCGGTTGAGCGGGGCAGGGCGGCGACGATGGTGCTGCGGCATGCCCGTGCCGTGTCCAGGGTGCTGCCAGGACGGTGCTCCCGTGATTGTGCTCCCATGAATACGCTTCCAGTGACGGTCGCACCATGAAGATGCTGCCATGACCGCCATCCTGCAGCTTCGCGACCTCGCGCTGGGCTATCCCGGCGTCACCCTGTTTCGGCGCCTGACGATGACGATCGAGGCTGGAACGGCGCTGGCGGTGCTGGGCGCAAACGGGGCGGGCAAGAGCACCTTCGTCAAGGCGCTGCTGGGGCTTGTCGAACCGCTTTCCGGGCGGCTGACATGGCCCGAGGGGCGGCCCGGCGATATCGGCTATCTCGCGCAGATGAGTGAGTTCGACCGTCGCTTTCCCATTCGGGTGCGGGATCTGGCGGCAATGGGCGCCTGGCGGGGGCTGGGCCTCAGATCCGGCCTCGATCGCGCCGCCCGCGCCCGGGTGGAGACGGCATTGGCCCAGGCGGGCGTGGCCGATCTTGCCGATCGTGCCCTGCACACCCTGTCGGGCGGTCAGCTGCAGCGCACGCTCTTTGCGCGGGTGATCTTGCAGGACGCGCCGCTGATCCTGCTTGATGAGCCCTTTGCCGCGGTCGACCAGACGACCGAGGCGCATCTTTTGTCGATCATCCGGGCCTGGCAGGCCGAAGGCCGGACCGTGGTGCTGGTGATCCACGACCTCTCCTCGGTGCTCGACCATTGCACACATGCGCTTTTGCTGGGCAATGGCGCTGCGACCCATGGCCCGGTGGCCGAGGTTCTGACACCCGCGCGGCTTGTGGCGCAGGCCTACATGTCAGAGAGCCAGGCTGCCTGGATGTTCCGCCAGCGCGTGGCAATGGCGCCGGGTGCCGATGTTTGAGCTGCTCTCGGAGATGTGGAGCTTTGCCTTCATGCGGCGCGCTTTTGTCGTCACGACGGTGCTGTCGGCCTCGGTCGCACCGGTGGGGGCGTTTTTGGTGCTGCGCCGGCTGTCGCTGGCGGGCGAGGCGATGGCGCATGCGATCACGCCGGGCATCGTCATCGGCTTTGTGACCGCGGGGCTGTCGGTGCTGTCGCTCCTGGTCGGCGGGCTGGTCGCGGGGATCGGGGTTGCGGTCCTCACCGCCTTTCTCGCGCGCAAGACGATACTGCGCAGCGATGCAAGCCTTGCCTCGCTCTATCTCATCGCGCTGGCGCTCGGCATCTTCATCCTGTCGGCCGCAGGCTCGGCCGTGCCGCTCAAAAGCTTCCTTTTCGGCTCGATCCTGGGCATCGACGATGCCTCGATGCGTTTGGTCGGCGCGGTGGCCACCGTGACGCTGGTCTCCTTTGCGGTTCTGTTGCGGCCCCTGATCGTCAGCACCTGCGACCCGGTCTTTTTTGAGGCGCAAACCCGCCGGCCCTGGCTTGTCGATCAGGCCTTCATGCTGCTTTTGGTGCTCAATCTGCTGGCCGCCTTCAAGACGCTGGGCACGCTGATGGCGGTGGGTCTGATGATCCTGCCCGCGACGGCCGCGCGCTATTGGGCCGGCACGATCACCGCGCAGCTTGGGCTGGGCTTTGCCTTTGGACTGGCCAGTTGCTGGCTGGGGCTCACCCTCTCCTATGTCCTGCCCCAAACCCCCTCCGGCCCGGCGATCGTGCTGGTGGCGGGGCTGTTTTTCCTGATCTCGGCCGTCTTCGGCCCTCTGGGTTTTCGCGCGCCCGGCCTTGGCCGCCGGCAGGCGAGGGCCTTCAGCTCCGATCCCGACCCCGTTGCAAACCCCGTTCCAGAAGAGAGAACACCATGACACTGAAAAAGACCCTCTATGCTGGCCTGGCCTCGGCCCTCTTCGCGCTTGCCGCTTGGCCGGCGGCGGCCCATGAGCTGAAGGTGGTCGCCAGCTTTTCGATCCTCGGCGACATGGTCGAGCAGGTGGTGGGCCCGCATGCCACAGTCACCACCATCGTCGGCCCGGACGCCGATGCGCATATCTACGAGCCGAGCGTTGCCGATGCGCGTGCCGTGGCCGAGGCCGATGTCATTTTCGTCAACGGTCTGGGCTTTGAAACCTGGTCCGAGACGCTGATTGCGGAATCGGGCACCGACGGCACGGTCTTTGTGGCCACGGTGGGCATCACCCCGCTGCTGGTCGATGGCGAGACCGACCCCCATGCCTGGAACGCGCTGTTGAACGGCGTGATCTATGTGCAGAACATCGCCAGCGCGATGTCCGAGATCGAGCCCGAGCATGCCGATGATTTTGCCGCCAATGCCGAGGCCTATATTGCAAAGCTCAAGGCGCTGGATGCCGAAACCAAGGCCAGTCTGGCCGAGCTGCCGGCCGAACGGCGCACGGTCGTCACGGCGCATGACGCCTTTGGCTATCTTGCCGATGCCTATGGTCTGACCTTTCTTGCACCGGTTGGGATCGACACCGAGGCCGAACCCTCGGCCCAGGAACTCGCCGCGCTCATTGACCAGCTCAAACAGGAAAAGGTCGCCGCGCTCTTTGTGGAAAACATCACCAGCCCGGCGCTGGTCCAGCAGATCTCCGATGAAACCGGCATCGAGATCGGCGGCCGGCTCTTTTCCGATGCGCTTTCCGAGCGTGGCGGCCCGGCCACGAGCTATCTTGCCATGTTCCGGCACAATCTCGGCACGCTTCTGGGCGCGCTTGGCGACAGCTCAAGCTGACCTGTCACCAGCAGTTTGCGGGGCGGCCTTGTGTGGGGTGGCCCTGTTCGCCCAGGGCAGCCCCTCGATCATGAAATGCACGATTGATCTGAGCGTCGCCTCCGGCGATCGATTGTGCGAGAGCGCCGACAGCGCGGCCAATTGCGCAAGGATGTACTGGAGCACCGCCTGAGGCTCGGCTGTTGGGTCGAGCTCGCCGGCATCCAATGCCTCAGCGATCTTGCCCTTCAAAAGGATCAGGGCGCGGCTTTGCAGTCGCATCAATGTCTCGGCGATCGGGCCAGCGGGGAAACCACCGCTCAACCCCGTATCGGTCAGAAAGCAACCGGGCGGGTTCTCGTCGCTCAACATCCGCTGTACCGCGGTGTCAAAACAGGCCGTCACGCCCGAGCGCAGATCGGCCGCCGCATCCAGACGATCCTCCCCGGGTTTGATGAACTCCAGATAATAGGCGTCAAGCGCTTGGGTGAAGAGGCGTTCCTTGTCCCCGAAGGTTCGAAACAGGGTCGGCTTGGTGACGCCCAGCTCATGCGCCACCTGATCCAAGGTCAGCCCGTTATAGCCCTGACGCCAGAAAAGCCGGACGATCAGCGGCAGGGCCTTGTCGATGTCGAGGGACTGGCGTCGCCCCATTTTTTCGTACTCCCGGGTACTTTTTGAGTTGACGGGCCGCGCGCAGCGTTTAAATCAGAAGCGTACCACGAAGTACGAAAACATCAAGTGCACCCGCACGCAAGCCGGGCAGCAAGCCTGCAAAGGACCCTGACATGACACAATCCTGGACCCTCCGTCCCGGCGAGGGAACGGCCTCGATGACGCTGACGGATCACGCGCCGGAGCCCCTGATGCCGGGGCAGGCCCGCGTGGCGCTGAAAGCATGGTCGCTCAATGCGCGCGACATCATGGTCGCGGCGGGTCAGTCGCCCGTGCCGGTTTCAAAGGAGCTCACCCCGCTTTCGGACGCGGCGGGCATCGTCACCGAAATTGGCGAGGGCGTGAGCCGTGTTGCAGTCGGTGACCGTGTCGTCCTGGCCTTCAACCCAGCGCACCAGGCCGGTGCATTCGAGCCCTGGATGGGTGCCCATGCGTTTGGAGAGATGGCCCAGGGTTTGCTCTCCACTGAACGGGTGCTGGACCAGATGGCGCTGGTCAGGCTGCCTGAACAGATCTCGTTCGAGCAGGCCGCCTGTCTGCCCTGTGCCGCCGTCACGGTCTGGAATGCGCTCTTTGAGGTCGGGCCGTTGCGGCCCGGCCAGACGGTTCTGGCCACAGGCACCGGCCCGGTCTCGCTGATCGCGCTGCGCTTTGCCAAAGCGGCTGGAGCCCGGGTCGGCATCACATCGTCCGACGATGCCAAGCTTGCGCGGGCGCGCGCGCTGGGCGCGGATTTCGGCGTGAACTACCGCGCGCAGGCGGACTGGCACCAGGCCGTGCGCGCGGCCACCGATGGCAAGGGCGCCGATGTGGTGCTGGAAACCGCCGGGCCGCCCTCGATCGCGACATCGGTCAAGGCCGCGGCGCAAGACGGGCGCGTTGTGCAGATCGGGTTCAAGGCCTTCGACGGCCCCGCCATCAGCATGCTGGATCTCGTCATGGGCGGCATTCGGGTCATGCCGGTCATGGTCGGCTCACGCGTGATGCTGGACCGCGTCGTCGCGGCAGTGTCGGTCAATGCCATCGAGATCCCGATCCACAGCACCGTCTCTTTCGCCGACGCGCCGCTTGCCTTTGAAACCCAGATGAGCGGTGCGGCGTTTGGCAAAGTCACACTCAAAGCAGACTGAGGCTCAGATGACACAGCAATTCGTTGGAAAAAGCGCGCTTGTGACCGGCGGCAGCCGCGGCATCGGGGCCGCGATCGCCAAACGGCTGGCCGCGCAGGGCGCTGCGGTCACGCTCACCTATGCCGCATCGCGCGGGGCGGCGGATGCCGTCGTGCAGGAGATCGCTGGGGCCGGCGGCCAGGCACGTGCCATTGCGGCCGATGCCCGCCAGGTTGGGGCCAGTGCCGCCGCCGTGGCCGATACGGTCGCCCATCAGGGAGGGCTCGACATCCTGGTCTCCAATGCCGGGATCAACATCACCAAACCCATCGACCAGTATCAGGACGCGGATTACGAGGCGGTCTTCGATGTGAACGTTCGGGCGTCCTTCGAGGTGATCCGGGCGGCGGCGGCGCACATGACCGACGGCGGTCGCATCGTGGCGGTCACGGCGACCATCGCGAACAGCTTTTTTGCACCGGGGCTTGCGGTTTACGGCGCCAGCAAGGCCGCCGCGAACGCCTTGGTGCAAGGCTGGGCGCGGGATCTGGGCCCGCGCGGCATCACGATCAACGCGGTTGTGCCCGGGCCGGTGGACACTGACATGAACCCGGATCGGACGGAACTGGCAGACTGGCTGAAAAGCCAGGTTCCCCTTGGCCGCTACGGCACATCCGAAGAGGTCGCGGCGCTGGTGTCCTTTCTCGCCGGACCCGAAGCGTCCTTCATCACCGGCGCGCGCATGATCGTCGATGGCGGCCTCACCGCCTAAGGAGAGGATTTCACGATCTTTCGACAGGGCGGCCGCTCTCCGGCGCCCGTGGGCGTGGTTCCCCCCGAACCAGCCCTGGAAATGGGGAGGGCGACCGAACAAAAGATCGCCGGTTTCGGTGTCAGCGGCCATTCTGCACCTTCCTGCCTCGGGGTCACGGCGAGCGGGCTCTCGCCAGAGCAGTGCGGCCAGCCTCAGCTGTTCTTGCAGGTTGCCGAAACGCCATCAACGCGCATCACGGGCCGACAGACCCAGCCTGCGACTTTCGGAGAGGCCAGTCACATTGTTTGTGGGGTAACGTGTCTAGAAGCTTGGTAGCGGAGGAGGGACTTGAACCCCCGACACGCGGATTATGATTCCGCTGCTCTAACCAACTGAGCTACTCCGCCTCACCGCGCGAGGGTTTAGGCCGTGGCGCAAGTGGCGTCAAGCCACCGGGTTCGGTTCGCGGCCGATGCTTGGGCGGCAGGAGCGAGGGCGTTCTCTGCCCGCCAATGCATGGCTCGCGCGTCAGCCGGAAAGCGCGTCGTGCCGCGGGTGCAGCGCCTTTTCGACCTGCGCCTGGACCCGCTCGGCGGCCTCCTGCTTGACCGGACCAAAGCCGCGGATCTCCATGGGCGCGGCGAGGATTTGGGCCCAATCCGGCCCGCACCCGCGCGCTTCGGCACAGCGCGCCATGAGATCCTCGTACCAGCCGATCAGCGCCCGCTCCGCCCGCCGCTCGGCCATGTGGCCAAAGAGGTCCCATCGCGTGCCGCGCAAATGCTTCAGTCGGGCCAACCCGCGAAAGGCGACCCGCATCCAGGGCCCGAAAGCGCGTTTGCGCGGCCGGCCGCGGCTGTCTTTGCCAAAGCTCAGCATGGGTGGGGCGAGGTGGTGGCGCACGCGAAAGCGCCCTTCGAATTCGGCCGCGATTTTCTCCTCA
>JBCBKN010000161.1:0-9427 GCA_038521775.1 Pseudomonadota bacterium
GCCGGCACCAGCACCTGCGGCACGCCCAGCTCGCGCGCCAGATCGACCGCATGGAGCGGGCCGGCGCCCCCAAAGGCAAACAGCGCGAAATCCCGCGGGTCGGCACCGAGCGAGAGCGAGACCATGCGCACCGCACCGGCCATTTTGGTGTTGGCAACCCGCAGAATGGCGGCGGCGGCGGCGTCCGCCGTCAGGCCCAGGGGGGCGCCGATCTTCTCGGCAATGGCGTCGCGCACCGGCGCCACGTCTTGCGAGCCCACCGCGTTCAGCCGGCCCAGCAGGAAATTGGCGTCGGAGATCGTGGGCTGCGTCCCGCCACGACCATAGCAGATGGGGCCCGGGGTCGCACCGGCGCTTTCGGGGCCCACCCGCAGCAGACCCGCGGCATCGACATGCGCGATCGATCCGCCGCCGGCGCCCACGGTGCGCACATCGACCATCGGCAGATGGATCGGCATGGCATACTCAACCTCGATCTCGGCGCTGACCGCAGGCCGCGCATCGCGGATCAGCGCGACATCGGTCGAGGTGCCGCCCATGTCATAGGTCAAAAGATCGCCTATGCCGGCCCGTCGCCCGATATAGGCCGCCGCCATCACGCCGGTGGCCGGGCCCGACATCACGGTCTTGGCCGCCTCGCGGGCCACCCGATCGGCCGAGACCATGCCGCCATTCCCGTTCATGACCAGCAGGGTGCCAGGATAGCCCCGGGAGGCGAGCGCGTCGGTCAGGCGGCCCAGATACCGCTCCAGCAAGGGCTGGACCGAGGCATTCACCGCCGCGGTCACCCCGCGCTCAAACTCCCGGCTCTCCGACAACAGCGCATGGCCCAGCGTGATATGGTCGTTGGGCCAAAGTGCGGCGGCAATGGCACCCGCCCGCCGCTCATGGTCGGGGTTCGCATAGGCGTGCAGGAAGTGGATCACCAGCGCCTCGCACCCGGCCTCGCGCAAGGCTGCGATGGCCCGGCGCAGCGCATCCTCGTCAAGCGGGGTGACCACGCGCCCGGCCGCATCGACCCGCTCTGGCACCTCAAGCCGCAGATCCCGCGGGATCACGGGGCGAAAGCTGCCGGTCATCCCATAGGGCTGCGGGCGGGTGCGGCGGCCCAGCTCCAGCACGTCGCGAAAGCCCATCGTGGTGATCAGCCCGGTGCGGGCCAGCCGCCGTTCCAGCACCGCATTCGTGGTGGTCGTGGTGCCATGCACGATCATGTCGAGCACGGCCAGATCGGCATCGATGCGCGACAATGCCGCCAGAACCCCATCGGCCTGGTTGTCGGTCGTCGGCACCTTTGCCAGCTGCACCCGGCCCTGCGCCTGATCGAGCAGCAGAAGATCTGTGAAGGTTCCCCCCACATCGATGCCGGCGATGCGCATCTTGCGGTGCCGTCAGGGCACGTCGATGCGAAGCGTGGCGCTGACCGGCCTGTCACCGATGGTATAGAGGCTGTGGTCATTGCGGCTCAGCGTGACCCGAAGACGGCTGGTGCCGGGCGGCAGGGCGCCGATCTCGCCTTCCGGTGCAAAAAGCTGTCCCAGCCGCAGCCCGTCGAGGAACAGATGCCCGTGGCCCAGGCCGGGAAAATGCGGCCCGCCCACAAAGGTGTCGGAGTAAACGAAACCCTGCGTCATCGCGGTGAACTGCCACGTATCGCCCATGGGCGTGGCGTCGAGAAACAGCGCGATCCGCTCCACACTGTCGCCGACGATGCACAGACCGTTATGGTCAAGGTTTGGGTCAAGGCTCGGGTCGAGCCCGGCGATAAGGCTTGGGTCGAGATGGAGCGCATTCGCGTCTTTGCCGGACAGGGCAGGGCTGTGCTGTCGCGGATCGCGCGTTTCGCTCTCGGCCGCGGGCCGCGCGGTCTGCAACTGCGCCTGAACCTCCAATGTTCCGGCATTCGCAAACACAAGCGACAGCGGAATGCGCCGGCCGTCGATCATCGCACCCTCAAGACCGGTTAGAAGGACATAGGCGCCATCTGGACCCAGCTCGGCGCGCATCCGCGCCGGAATGGCAGCACCTTCGGGTGCTTCGGGGTTGACCAGCGTGGCCGTTGCGCCCGGCGCCTGGGCGCCCAGAAGACGGTCCGCCTCTCCCTGGTTTTCGATGCTCAGGTAAACCCGCACCGCGCCGGGCTCGGGCAGGGCCAGTGCACGCGCATCGCGCAGCACCATGGCGCCGGGGGCCGCAGCGCGGATGACCGGCACCGCAGCGACGATGATTGCAAACACTGTCACCACCGGCAACAGGCGCGCGCGAAGTTGAACTGGGCTGAGCATGGCCAAATCGTCGGTGATTCGCCCCAATGTATCAAGGCGAATGCGCCCCGATCGGCCTCGTTTGCGCCGTGGGGCGGGGCCAATGCGCAATGCGCAACAATCCCAGGCTGCGATGCGGGCCGGGCCGCCACCACTGGCTGTTTCGCGCTGCCACCTGCCCGGATCCGAGCGGTTTGGGGTGGTTGGCTAACAGTGCGGCCCGGCATTCATAAAGCGCTAACCAGATTGCGCGACGGGGAATGGTCCAGCCCGACGCATGCCGCCAAGCGTGATTTGGACTGGACAGATGCGGCCTGTCGCCGCAGATTTTACAGACGCTCAGGGAGGATGCCGATGCGCATGACCCATCCCAGCCGACGCCATGTGATCGCCGGCCTTGGCGCCGGTGCCGCGCTCAGCACCGCGGCCGCCTCAGTGCCCTTCGTGCAGGCCCAGACCGCCCGGCCGATCCGGATCGGGTTTCAAAAGCATGCCACCGGCACAGGCGCGGTCTATGGCCGCTGGTATGAGCGGGCGGCCGGTGCCGCCTTGCGGTTGATCAACGAGGCCGGCGGCATCAATGGCCGGCGGGTGGAGATCGTGGTTGAGGATGACGGCACCGACCCGATGCGCGGGGCTGCTCTGGTTGAGAAATTCGCCACTCTGCATGGCTGCGATGTCGTGTTCGGAACGCAGTTTCCGGATGTTGTGCTGGCCTCGGCCCCGCAGGCGGCCAGGCTCAAGATCCCCTATTTTGCGGTCTCCGAAGGCCATCATGTCGCCGCGGGGGCCGTGAACCGGTGGACGCTGCAGCCCGGGATCACCGATCTGAAAGCCCAGGTCACCGCCATTGCGCCCTTTGTCAGCGACAGGCTGGGCAAGACGGCCACGATAGTGTTCCCGGACGATACCATCGGCCAGGCCCATCGCGCGTTCTTTGTCGCGGCGATGGCCGAGCTGGGCGGCGAGGTGATTGAAGAGATCGCCATACCGCCCACCGAAACCAGTTTTGCCGCGCATATCCAGCGCATCCCGCCCGGCACGGACGTGCTCTATCACGTCATGCTGGGCCCGAGCGTGCGCCGCTTTGTCCAGGAGCTCGGCGCCTTTTTCGACGGGCAGGGGCCGGCGCTTTTTGGCTTCATCGACAGTTTGGAGGCGATCGACATTGCCTCACCTGGGCTGGAGTTTCTCGACGGCTCGTATTTTTGGGAAGGCTATCCGCGGCACACCCAGCTCGGCCAGTCCGAACATGACCGGTTCTACCGTGCGGCGGTGGGGGTCGATGAGCGTGGCGCCTCGCTGCTCGACGCGCGCGACGTCTCGACCTATGCACAGATGTATGGCTGTTGGGAGACGCTTTACGTCATCAAGGCCGGGATGGAGGCGGCGAGCTACCAAGGCCCGGCCGATCGGCAAAACCTGATCGAGGCGATCGAGGCGCTGACCGACATGGCCGAAAGCCGCGAGCATCCCCAGGGGCCCAAGCGGTTTAACGGCAAGACCCACCAGGTGTTCGGCATCCATCACATCAGCCAGGTCAGGGGCGGCCGGCTCGACCGCGTCCACACCGCCTCGATCGAAGATGGCAGCTATCCCGACGAGGTCGACTACACCGCCTTGAGCTTTTGATCCGCGCACAAGACAGGAGATCTCTGATGAAAGCGCTGCTTGCCATGACCACCGCACTGGTCCTCGCCATGCCCGCCGGGGCAACCTCGCTCATCAACAAGGACAGCGAACGCTATGACATTGCTGTGAATTCCGGCGGGGGCACCATGCGCACCACGATCAATGGCAAGACCACGAAATCGGGTGTGTGTCCCTCCTCGGCCTCTTCGTGCAAGATCGAGGTCGAGGGTGTTGGCGAGATCGAGGTGTCGGGCTCGGAAGATGTGATCATCGAGGATGGGGAACTCGAAGCCGACTGAGCTGAACGCCGGCACGAGACCTCAGCCGTTCACATGCTTGGGAGATGTGCCGCCAGCTCGGCGGGATCCGGGACAGACGTAGGACCGCCATCTCCGCCAAGCGATGTGTCGCGCAGCCCGCATTTGCGGTTTGGGCGGCGTTGGCCCGTTGCCTTTTTTGCTGTTGATCCTGGCGCCACGCCGTAGGCTATGCGCGGGCTGCATGGCAGCCATGCAAAAGTGGCGCTGGCGTGACAGATTTGTGGCGACATATACCAGTAACACTCCACCACATGAGAGAGAGGCTGCTGGGGATGTTCGACCCATTGGATCAATGGGCGTTCACATTTGATCAGGGGAACCGCGCACGAAAGCTTTTTGCCGCTGTGGTGCTTGCTGCTCTGGACGATGCGATCGCCGACGACAAAAAGTTTGGGAATGGCGAAGAGACCATTGCGCGTTGGGCACGTTCGCGAGACGGGCGCGAAGTGCTGAGCTGTGCCGGGATCGAACCGAATGAGCGTGTCGTCGATGGTCTGAGCGCGTTTGTGCGCCGTGGCGTGCGGACCTCCGTGGCGCTGAGCCGCGAAGAGATGGAGCGCCAGGCCGAAGCGGCCTAGGCAGGCACGGCCTTCGGGTCGCGGGCAAATCCGCACCAGTGGTGGGCTGCGCCGGGCGGAATGATCGCTGCCTCATCCGGTTTGGTTCTTGGGCAGAAGGGCCGCACCGGCCCCTTCCACCGCCATGCGTTGCAAGAACGGGGTGAATGCTTCGGCCGATATCGGTGCGCTGAACAGATGCCCCTGCGCAAAATTGCATCCGACCTCGCGCAGCAGCTCCACGTGACGCTCCGATTCCACCCCTTCTGCCAGCACCCGCACCCCGAGGGTGCGGCCGATCTCGACAAGAGACCGGATCAGTGACAGCGCGTTCTCGTTCTGAATGATCGGGCTGACAAGTTCGCGATCGATTTTGATGGCGTCCGGCTTGAGATTGAACAGGCTGAGGATCGACGCATAGCCGCTGCCGAAATCGTCGAGCTCGATCGCCACACCGCGTTCGCGCAGCGCATCCAGCGTCCAGTTGGTCTGATTGTCGGCCTTGTCGAGATAGGTGGATTCGAGCAATTCGAACACCAGCATGCCCGGGTCGATGTTCAACTGGTCGAGATCTTCCAGCAGGGTCGGGTCCGCCAGGCGCCGGGCCGAGACATTCACCGCGACGCGGGGCAGGTCCAAACCCTGTGCGCGCCATTCATGCCAATCGGCAACAGCGCGGCCCAGCAGCTGACGGTCCAGCGCCGCAACCAGGTCAAGCTCGGCGGCAACGCGGATAAACTCGTCAGGCGCGATGAACTTCCCATCCGCGCGTTGCCAGCGCGCCAGCGCCTCGGCACCGACAAGCTTGCCGGTCAGAAGGCAGATCTGCGGCTGATAGAACGGCACAAACTCGTTTTTCTTGATGCCGGCCACCAGCTCGTCGGACAGCGTCTTGCGCGCCACGATCTCGGCATGGAGCTCGTCGGAAAAGAACTCATACCGGTTCCGGCCGAGGTTTTTGGCACGGTAGAGCGCGACATCGGCCTGCACGAGCAGGTCCGATACCTGCGGTCCTGTCGCCGAACAGACAGCGATGCCGATGCTCGCGCCAAACAGACAGCTGTTGCGCTCAAACGGCACGGGCTGTTGCATGGCTTTGACCAGGCGTTCGGCGATGCCGGCCAGCACATCGCGCCCGGCATTGGTCCGACACAGCACAACGAACTCATCCCCGCCGATGCGGGCGGCAAAATCGTCTTCGCGAATGTTTGCGCGGATCCGTTCTGCAACCGCGACAAGAACCGCGTCACCGGCGGCGTGTCCGAGGGTGTCGTTGATCTGTTTGAAGCGGTCGAGATCGAGATGAAGAAGCGCAATCGGCCGCTTGTCGTTTTTGACCGCCTCGCGAAGCTCCTCATCAAGATAGCGGCGGTTGGCAAGGCCGGTCAGGGCATCATGCAAGGCGGTGTAGCGCACCGTGCTTTCGCTCAGCTCCAGGGCCGCGGATTGCTCGGCGAGCTCCAGATTGGTGTGCTCGAGCGCGTTGGTGTAATCCTCCATCCGACGCTCGTGGTCCTTGATTTCGGTGATGTCGAACCGGAACGCGACCGTGTCGCCGAATTTGGTCCGGCTCTCAATGATCCGCAGCCAGCGCCCGTCCGCCAGCTCCTGCTCAAAGTCGCATTCGGCCTCGTGGAACTTGGCAAGACGTTCCTCGAGCCACGCATCCTCGCGCCCCAGCGCGTCGGGATACTGACCGTTGCGCAGGCCGAATTCGAGCGTTTCGCGAAACGTCACCCCGGGGCGGATCAGGTCGCGCGAGCGGTCATAGAAGTGATAATGCAGCTTGTTATGGGCGATCAGACGGTCATCGGCATCATAGAGCGCAAACGCAATCGGTACGGCCTCGATCGCTGTCCAAAGCCGTTTTTCGGCCGCCTCCGCCCGCTCCCGCTCCTCCAAAAGCCGGTCTTCGAACTCGCGGCGGCGGGTCACATCCCGGCCAATGACCACGGTCTTGCGTGTTCCCTCCTGATTGTCGATGAGGGGGGCGACATGCAGCTCGATCCAGTAGATTGTGCCGTCCGAGCTCCGGAAGGCCCGCTCGGGCGGGCTGGAAGGGTCCAGCTCCAGCCGCGACACGGGTGTGAGCAAGGCCCCGTCAGGACCTCGCTCGGCAGGGCGAACCTCCTCGGGCGTGCGGCCGATCACCTCCTCCATGGTGACCTCCGTGCGCTTGAGGTAGGCAGGGTTGGCCCATTCGATCCGTCCACGATGATCGAGGATCGCGACGCCATCGGTGACCGATGAGGCAACGAGGCTGAGCCGGTCGAGTTCGCGTTTGACGTCTGCGCTCAGCTCCACCGCGACGGTGGCGTCGCTGGCATTGACAGGACGGCAATAGACCGCCGCCTGGGACACCTCATCCCCCTCATCGGCGATCGGCACGAACCGCCAGACCTGGCGGTTTTCCGATGTCGGGTTCGAGCGTCGTTCCATGCCACGGCCGGCCCGCAAGGTCGCCACCAGGGCCGGGATCTCGATATGCGCGCGCATCTCGGGCCAAAGACTGTCTGCCCTGGTCCCCTCAAGCGATTGGGATGTCGATTTGCACAGCTGCCCCATCGCCGCGTTGCACCACAGGATGGTGGGTTCGGACCCTGTCAGACCGATGAGGGCCATTGGCTCCGACGACATTTCGCACAGCTGTTGGATCGCCGCGTTCATAGTTCAACACCCAGTTCGCCGTGTCACCTTTTTGCTGAGGTACGCGCGAACGATTGTTGAACTGTTAAAGTTCCAAGGCAGGTTCAGACGCTGTCGCGCCAGATCGGGTTCGACCAGGCCCGACGCCCGGCCGCGTCGATTGTCGTGACCCGCAGCCAGGGGCTGTCGGTCAACCGATCGAGCGAGAGGCGCGCGCGGGTCATCGAGTGTCCCTGCATGTTGGTGGCCGCCGAGCCCTGGCCCTGAACGATCACGGTGACGGAGGGCGAACAGTCGATTTCGATGGCCCGGCGCTCCAGCGCAATGCGGTGCAGCGAAGGCCCCTGGCTGGAGTAGTACTGCCCCGCTTTGAGAGCGGCGAGCAGGGCGTCGGGGCTGTTCTCCTCGGCCTTGACCATCACCCAGCCGCCGAAATGGTCCGGCTCGGTGAAATGGGCGTCGTCGGTTGCGATGAGGTCGAGGCGCCGGCCTTCGGCCAAGAGCAGATCCAGGGTGTGAAACCCGTCGGCGCGGTCCGCGCACACGGCGCAGCCATGATTGTAGACCTCCACTGCATGGGCCACCTCGATCGAGCGGGCATCATTCATGGTCAGCCCCGACCATTGCGGATGGGCGATGGCCACAAAGGCACCGGCCGCGCGGGCACGGGCCGCGATCTCGGCGCCGGTTTCGGCCCCGGGGGCGGGCAGGAAATGCGGCGCGTCGGGCGGTGCGAAATCGGCCGGCAAGCCCACGGCGAGGAGGTGCCAGAGCTCGCCATTTTCCATGGCGCCCGAATGCAGCTCAGCCCCCAGAAGCGTTGTGAAACGGGTGTCGCGAAAGGGCTGGGTGTCGGAGATCGGATAGCCGAAGAGACCGATGAAATGATCCGACAGGCAGATGAAATCATAGCCCTCGCCGCGGTAGCGCGCGCAGACCTCTTCGGGGCTGAGCTTGCCGTCGGAATTGGTCGAATGGGTGTGCAGATTGCCGCGGAAGAACCGTCCGGGCGCGGTGAAAGCATCTGGCTGCATGGCTGTCTCCTCGGCTTGCGCCAGATCTCCCAAAGGCAGGTGACGGTTTTGCGACGTTTGGCGCCTGGCGGGTTTGCGGGCGGCGCCGGTTGCGGGCCGGGCACGCCTCCGGCGGGAGTATTTTTGCCAAGAAGAAGGGATAGAGGGTTTCGCGCCGGCCTGCGGTCAGTCCATGGGGCGGCGCTTGCGGATGAGCTGGCTGATCGAGACTGCGATGACGAGCCCGCCGCCGTAAAAGAGGTTTTGCACGAAGCTGTCGGCACCCAGGAAGTTCAGCCCCAGGATCCCGGTGGACAGGAAAAAGACCGCAACGAAAGCGCCGGGGGCGTTGAAGCGTCCGGGATAGATCGCGGTGGAGCCCAGAAAGGCCGCGGCAAAGGCCGGGAGCAGGAAGGCAAGGGCGGATGTGGGATCCGACGCGCCGCGCATGCCGGTATAGATGACCCCGGCAAAGCCCGCGATGGCGCCCGAGGCGATCAGCGCGCCGGCGCGCATGCGCGCGACATTGACGCCCGAGAGGCGGGCGACCTCGCGCCCGCGGCCGGTAAAGAGCAGCCGGCGGCCGAGGGCGGTGTGCTGGAAGACATACCAAATGCCCAGAGCCAGGATGACCGCGTACCAAAAGCTCAGCGGGATGCCCAGAAAGCGCGTGAGGATCACCGCATGGACCAGATCCATAGAGATGCCGGCAATGGTGCCGGAATTCGACACCCAGAGGATGACGCCATTCACGAAATATCCGGTGCCCAGCGTGACGATCAGCGAGTGAATGCCGAACCACAGGATGAAGAAGGCGTTGATCGCGCCGATGGCGGCCCCCGTGAGCACCGCAAAGATCAGCGCGCCGCCCAGGGACCAGCCCATCTGCACCGAGAGCACGGCGATGAGCATGGAGGAGAGCCCCATGGTCGAGGCCACCGAGAGGTCGAAATCCCCGGTGGTCAGCGGCACCAGCAGCGCCAGGGTCAGCACCA
>JBCBKN010000162.1:0-9424 GCA_038521775.1 Pseudomonadota bacterium
ATTGATCAATGCGCCTGGGATGAAGAACGGCGAGACCCGGCGCGGGCCTCGTTCCTTAAGCGTGATCGCAGTCTCGGCAATGGATTCGACGCCGCCGATCCCCGATCCGATCATCACACCGGTGCGCACCCGGCCGGTTTCGTCCGCCGGCATCCATCCGGCATCCTTCACCGCCTGTTCGGCGGCGGCCATAGCATAGGCGATGAACCGGTCGACCTTGCGTTGTTCCTTGGGCGCAAGCCAGTCGCTGGCATTGTAGCTTCCGTCCGAGCCATCGCCCAGCGGGATCTCGCAGGCGATGTCGCAGGCCAGATGGCTGGCGTCGAAATGACGGATCTTGGCCGCGGCGGAACGGCCCTCGACAAGGCGGCGCCACGTCGCCTCGACGCCGCAGGCCAGTGGGGTGACCAGGCCCATTCCAGTGATGACGACGCGTCTCATTTCTCTCTCCCAGAGCAGCCCGACTAGACGAGCACCCCGTCAGATCGCCGCGGTGGGGTCATCCCCGCCAGATAGGGACATAGGGTGGGAGGCGCGGCCGGTCGAGCCGCAATATGGCCGCAACAGCGCCCGGCGGTTCAGGCGTTGTCGCCGATATACTTGACTGCATCGCCGAAGGTCTGGATCGTCTCGGCGGCATCGTCGGGAATTTCGATGCCGAACTCTTCCTCGAACGCCATGACCAGTTCCACGGTGTCAAGCGAGTCTGCGCCAAGGTCGTCAATGAACGAGGCGCCATCGACCACCTTCTCTTCATCGACGCTCAGATGCTCGACAACGATCTTTTTCACGCGCTCGGCGATGTCGCTCATGGGTTCTTCCTCATCGTTTCATTACCGCAGCGCAAGCCTGCGCGAGCGTCTCTTCGGGGGGCGAGGCTATTTGCCACATTTTCTATCGCCACCAGCCATCAGCCTTGTTCCCGGATGCCTGACTCGCGGCGCTATAGCATACTCATCCACGGGTGCAAACGACCATCGAAACGACCCGCTTTGCCGTCATATCATTGCCATTCCGCCATTGGCATGCAGCGTCTGACCCGTGATATATGAGGCCTCCTGGCTGGCAAGAAAGACCACCGCCGGGGCAATTTCATCCGCGCGCCCCATTCGGCCCGCCGGAATGACCCCGACCAGCTTCTCGCGCTGCGCCTCGGAGAGCGCCTGCGTCATCGGCGTTTCGATGAAACCGGGCGCCACGCAATTGACCGTCACGCCGCGCCCGGCAACCTCGGCGGCCAGGCTCTTGGACATGCCGATCAAGCCGGCCTTCGAGGCGGCATAATTGCCCTGTCCGGGATTGCCGGTCACTCCGACGACGGAGGTCACCGAGATGATCCGGCCCCAGCGCGCCTTCATCATGCCGCGCAGCGCGCCGCGGCACAGGCGCATCGCCGAGGTCAGGTTGATCGACAGCACCGTCTCCCATTCCGCATCTGACATGCGCATGAAGAGGTTGTCCCGCGTCACACCGGCATTGTTGACCAGGATATCGAGCCCGCCCATCGCGGCCGCCGCCTCCTTGGGCAGCGCATCCACAGCACTTCCGTCGCTCAGATCGCAGGCCAGCACATGCGCGCGCGCGCCCAGAGTGTCGCGCAAGCCTTCAAGCGCCTCGGCGCGCGTGCCAGAAAGGCCAACCGTGGCCCCCTGGGCGTGCAGCGCAGTGGCAATCGCGCCGCCGATGCCGCCCGATGCACCGGTGACAAGCGCGTTCTTTCCCGACAGGTCAAACATCGCCCTCTCCCCTGCGCGCCTTGGCAAGTGCGGCAACCTCGTCAGGCGTACCGGCATTTGCGACCGAGACGCCTTTGGCTACCCGCCGGATCATGCCCGACAGCGCCTTTCCGGCGCCGATTTCGTCAAAAACCGTGACACCCTGCGCGGCCATCCAGGCCACGCTTTCGCGCCAGCGCACAGCCCCTGTCACCTGAGCGACCAGAAGGGCACGGATTTCATCCGGGTCACTGACAGCTTCGGCGCGGACATTGGCAACAAGCGGCACGCGCGGCGGGGCAATGGCGACCTCCTTCAGCGCAGCCTCCATCGCCTCGGCCGCAGGCTGCATCAGCGCGCAGTGAAAGGGCGCGCTGACAGGCAGCATCAGGGCACGCTTGGCCCCCGCCGCCTTGGCCAGTTCGACCGCCCGCTCAACCGCTGCCAGATGGCCCGAGATCACCACCTGTGCCGGATCATTGTCATTTGCCGCGGCACAGACCTCATCCCCCGCGGCCTCGACGGCCACGGCTTCCACCGCGGCCCGATCCAGCCCCAGGATCGCTGCCATCGCACCGCGTCCGACCGGCACGGCGGCCTGCATGGCCTGTCCGCGATGCCGCAGCAGGCGGGCTGTGTCCGACAGGCTCAACGCGCCAGCAGCGCACAGCGCCGAGTACTCGCCCAGCGAATGCCCGGCCACATAGGCCGCATCGCTGATCGCGACGCCTTCTGCCTCCAATGCCCGCAAACTGGCAATGGATGTCGCCATCAAAGCCGGCTGGGCATTTTCGGTCAGGGTCAGATCCTCTGCCGGCCCGTCCCAGATCACGGATGTGAGCGTCTCGCCCAGCGCCTCATCGACCTCGGCAAAAACCTCTGCAGCGGCGGGATAGGCCTCGGCCAGCGCCCGACCCATGCCGACCACCTGCGCACCTTGCCCCGGGAAAACCAGCGCCCGCATTGCCCCTCCCACATCATTGGTTGTGCCTCTCCTATCGACCGGGCGAAACCGACGCAAGTTGTCAGCCCGCCCTTCGATGCCGAACCTGCCTTCGGGCCACGAGGGGCACGACCTCACCTCAACGCGCTTGCACGGCGCGCTGCAATCCGGCATAGACCGCGTCTCCCCGTTGTTTATCGCGTCGCCTCTCACATGCGGCCCCGGGGGAGGGGTCTGACCCGCATGACGAAGCGCGCCAGCAAGGACTGCGACCCATGCCGCTCTATGAGCATGTTTTCATTGCGCGCCAGGACATCTCCGGCGCCCAGGCCGAGGCGCTGATCGAGCATCTCGGCCAGATCATCACCGACAATGGCGGAGCTGTCGCCGGCACCGAATATTGGGGCCTCAAGACGCTCGCCTATAAGATCAACAAGAACCGCAAGGGGCATTACGGCTTTCTGCGCACCGATGCGCCGGCCCCGGCCATTCTGGAGATGGAGCGCCTGGCGCGGCTTCATGACGACGTCATGCGGGTGATGTCGCTGCGCGTCGATGTCCATGGCGAAGGGCCCTCGGCGATGCTGCAGTCGAAATCCTCGCGCGATGATCGGCGCGGCGACCGGCGCGGCCGCGATGATGATCGCCCACGGCGAGAGGATGACCGACCCCGGCGCGACGATGATCGGCGTCGTGATGACGGCCCGCGGCGCGACGACGCCCCGCGTCGCGAAGACGCCTGAGGAGGACCGCAGATATGGCACGCAAACCCTTCTTCCGCCGGCGCAAATCCTGCCCCTTCTCGGGCGCGAACGCCCCGCAGATCGACTATAAAGACGTCAAGCTGCTGCAACGCTTCATCTCGGAACGCGGCAAGATCGTGCCTTCGCGCATCACCGCCGTTTCGGCCAAGAAACAGCGCGAGCTTGCCACCGCGATCAAACGCGCGCGGTTCCTGGCGCTCCTGCCCTATGCGGTGAAGTGAGGAGAGCGGAGATATGGAACTGATCCTTCTCGAACGCATCGCAAAGCTCGGACAGATGGGCGACATCGTGCGGGTGCGCGAAGGCTATGGCCGCAACTATCTGCTGCCCCAGGGCAAAGCGCTGCGGGCAACAAAGGACAACATCGCGCGGTTTGAATCCCAGCGTGCGCAGCTCGAAGCGCGCAATCTGGAGACGCGCAAGGAAGCCGCCGAAGTGGCCGAGCGCCTGGACGGGCAGAGCTTTGTCATCATCCGCTCGGCCGCCGAGTCCGGGGCGCTTTACGGGTCGGTCACGGCGCGCGACATCGCCGAGGCCGCAAGCGAGGGCGGCTTTTCGCTCGAACGCGGGCAGGTGCAGGTGGCCAAACCGGTCAAGGAGCTCGGCCTTCACCAGATCGAGGTGGTCCTTCACCCGGAAGTCACCGCAGCGATCAGCATCAATGTCGCCCGGTCCGTCGAGGAGGCCGAGATCCAGTCGACCGGCAAATCCATCGCCGAACTTCGCGCCGAGGAAGAGGCCGCGGGAGATTTCGAGGTGGCCGAACTCTTCGACGATCTCGGCGGTGCGGCGCGCGATGAGGAAGAAGGCCCCATCGAGGATGTCGACAGCCGGGCCAGCGACCAGCCTGAGCTCTGATGCGGCCCGGTCAATGGACCGGGTCAACGGACCCGGTCAATGGAGTTGTCCACGGTCTTCACATCCCGTGGGTAACTGCCTTCTGATGTAGGCTTCTCCTGACAGGGAGAATCACATGGCTGACGGACCCGCTGACTCAGACCAACCTTTCCGGCCCGGCGGTGGCGGCGGGCCGACACCGGGCAATGGGCCGTCCGGCACCGCGCTGATGCCCATGCCCGCACCGGGAAATGTCGAGGCCGAACAGGCGCTTCTGGGAGCACTTCTCAACAGCAAGGAGGTCTTTGACGATGTCGAGGCCTTCCTGCAGCGCGACCATTTCTTCGACCCTGTGCATGGGCGCATCTTCGACACGATCGGCAGGCGGCTCGAACGGGGCACGCTTGCCAACCACACCGCCGTGGCAAACTACATGGCCGGCGATGCAGGGCTGGCCGAGCTGGGCGGGCCGGCCTATCTCGCCCGCCTGGCCACAGTGGCCGCCTCTGGCTACTCCGCCATCGACTATGCGCAAATCATCTATGAGCTGGCCATTCGCCGCGAGCTGATCGCGATCGGGTCCGAGGTCTCGACCCGCGCCGGCCAGGTCGAGCTGGAAGACCCGCCCGACAAGATCATCACCGATGCCGAAACGAAGCTTTATGGCATTGCCGAGAAAGGCCGGCGCGAATCGAGCTTTCAGGAGTTCGGCTATGCGCTCAAGGACGCCATCGACGTTGCCTATGCCGCCTATCAGCGCGATGGCGGGCTGGCCGGGCTCTCCTCAGGGCTGATCGAACTCGACCGCAAGCTGGGCGGGCTGCACCCCTCGGATTTGCTGATCATTGCAGCTCGCCCCTCCATGGGCAAAACCTCGCTCGCCACCAATATCGCCTTCTCGGTTGCCCGATCCCATCGTGTGGGCACCCTGCCCGATGGCGGTGAGGGCACGGTCAATGGCGGCGTGGTCGGCTTCTTTTCACTGGAGATGTCGGCCGAGCAGCTGGCCGCGCGCATCCTTTCGGAGCGGGCCGAGATCCCGTCCGAGAAAATCCGGCGGGGCGAGACCAGCGAGGTCGAGTTCCGCCGCCTGGTCGAGGTCTCCCAGGAGCTGCACCGTCTGCCGCTCCATATCGACGACACCCCCGCGCTTACGATCGCGCAGGTCGCGGCCCGGGCACGGCGGCTCAAACGCAGCGTCGGGCTGGATCTGCTCTTTGTCGATTACCTCCAGCTCTTGCGGCCCGCCCGCAGCCGGGCCAGCGACAGCCGCGTCAACGAGGTCTCCGAGATCACCCAGGGCCTCAAGGCCATCGCCAAGGATCTCGACATCCCCGTCGTGGCGCTCTCGCAATTGTCGCGACAGGTCGAATCGCGCGAGGACAAGCGCCCGCAACTCTCCGATCTGCGCGAATCCGGCTCGATCGAGCAGGACGCGGATGTGGTGATGTTCATCTATCGCGAGGAATATTACCGCGAGCGCGAGAAGCCGTCCGACACCAACACCGAGGCCGTGATCAAGTGGCAGGAGGATATGGAGCGGGTGATGGGCAAGGCCGAAGTGGTGATCGGCAAGCAGCGTCATGGCCCCATCGGCACGGTCGAGCTCAGCTTTGACGGGCGCTTCACCCGGTTCGGCAATCTGGCCCGCTGAGCCCAGGCCGCGGCACGCCCGGCAGGGGCCATCGCATTGACAGCCCCTGTCGAAGCCGCTACCCACCCCGCTCCTGTCGCGCACGCGGCAATCGGGCCGGTAGCTCAGCGGTAGAGCAGTTGACTCTTAATCAATTGGTCGTGGGTTCGATCCCCACCCGGCCCACCAAGATCCGACCCAAAGCATGCTCAGACCGCACGTCCCTTTCAGGCATTGAGGTCGATCCAAATGGTCTTGAGCTCGGTGTATTGCTCATGCGCATGCACGCCGTTGTCGCGCCCGCCAAAGCCTGAGGCCTTGAACCCGCCAAAGGGTGTGGAGATTTCACCCTCCGAATAGGTGTTCACACCCACGGTGCCGGCGCGCAGCTTGCGCGCATAGCGATGCGCCTTGGCGATGTCGCGGGTGTAGAGCGTCGCGGCAAGCCCGTATTGCGTGGCATTGGCCAGGGCGATGGCCTCCTCATCGGTCTCGGCCCGGGTGACCCCGACGACCGGGCCGAAGATCTCCTGTTGAAAGATGTCCATGCCCGATGTGACATCGGCAAAGACCGTGGGCTTGAAGGTCAAGCCGCCGGCCCCTTCCCCGCCGGTGGCCAGACGTGCGCCTTGGTCGATGCCCGTCTGCACCAGTCCCGTGACCTTGGCGTAATGCTCCTCGCTGATCAGCGGGCCGTTCTGCGTCTCGGGGTCGAGCTGGTCGCCGATGCGCCAGCCATCGGCCTGTTTGGCAAGCTCGGCCACCAGCGCGTCATAAACGTCCCGATGGGCGATGATCCGGCTGTTGGCGGTGCAATTCTCGCCCATGTTCCAGAAGATCGCATTGGCCTGAACCTCGGCAATGCGCGGGATATCGGTGGCATCCGACAGAAGCACGGCAGCAGATTTGCCGCCCATCTCCAGGCACACCTCCTTGAGGTTGCTTTGCGCGGCATATTCCAGAAACTTCCGGCCCACCTCGGTCGAGCCGGTGAAGGTGACCGCATCGACATCCATATGCCGGCCCAGGGGCTCGCCGGCATCGGGGCCAAAACCCGTGACCACGTTCAAGACACCGTCCGGCACGCCCGCTTCCTTGGCCAGCTCTGCCAGGCGCAGGGCGGTCAGGCTGGTCTGCTCGGCGGGTTTGACCACCACCGAATTGCCGGTGGCCAGGGCTGGTCCGATCTTCCAGGCCATCATCATCAGCGGAAAATTCCAGGGCAGCACCGCGCCCACCACCCCGATGGGCTCGCGCACGATCATACCCACCGCGTCGGGTGCACTGGGCGCAAGCTGGTCATAAAGCTTGTCCTGCGCCTCGCCATGCCAGCGGATGCAGTTGGCCGATTCCGGAATGTCGATCTCAAGGCAATCGGCTATCGGCTTGCCCGCGTCGAGCGCCTCCATGACCGACAGCTCCTCCAGATGCGCCATGACCAGATCCGCAAGCTTGCCCAGCACCGCCTTGCGCTCGGCCGGGTGAAGTGCCGACCAGACACCCGCCTCAAAGCTCTCGCGCGCCGCGCGCACTGCTGCATCGACATCCTCGGCACCGCAGGACGGAAGCTCGGCGATCAGCGATCCGTCGAACGGGTTGCGGGTTTCGAACGTGGCGCCGCTTCGCGCCGGAACATTGGACCCGCCAATGAACGCCCCGGTCGGCAGGCGCAGCTCTCGGGCAATCGAAGCATAGGCGTTCATGAATGCGTCTCCTTGTCTGGGTTCGGGGGCCGCGCGCTCTAGAACCCAAGCCGGTCAAGCGCGCGGAAGACCGCAACGGTTGCGCCAAGGCCAAGGCGCCGGAAGCGATGAAACGGGATCGGGCGCGCCGGGGTGACGGGAAAATCCAGCGTCTCGATCGGGGCGCCGCCGCCCCAATCGGCCAGAACCGTGCCCATGGCCGTGGCCATTCCGACACCGCGGCCATTATAGCCCAGGGCGGCCATCACCCGCGGCGCGATCTGGTGCAGCCCGGGCGCCTGGTTGCGCGTGATCGCCACATCCCCGCCCCAGGCATGGGTCCAGTCCACGCCTTTGAGCTGCGGGTAGAGGCCAAGCGCCGCCTCGCGCAACGCCTGATGCCGTGCACGGACAGACGCGTCGCCCATCGCCCCGCGCCCGCCCATCACAAAGCGCCCCGCGGCATCCTTGCGAAAGTAAAGCAGCAGCCGGCGCGTGTCGGAGGGCGAATGCCCCTGCGGCAGAATGGTCGCGGCGAGATTGTCGCCCAAGGGCGCCGTGGCCACCTGCAGCGAGGTGACCGGAATGACCGTGTGCCCCAGAGGCGCCGCCAGACCGGCGGTATAGGCGTTGGTGCAGATCACCGCGCGCTTGGCCGTGACCGTGCGACCGGCCTCGGTGCGCACCGTCGCAACCTCCTCGGTCGAGCGCACCTCCGCCACGCGGCTGTTGCCATGAATGCGCGCACCCGCACGCTCAGCCGCATCGGCAAGGCCCAGCGCATAGTTCAGGGGGTGCAGATTGCCGCCGCGCCGGTCGATGAGCCCGCCGACATAGGCCCGGCAGCCCAAAAGCTCGGCCATGTCATCGGCCGAAAGCGGCTCGACCGCGTCGCCGCGCGCGCGCCATTGCCGGCCCGTCTCAGCGAGCACCGCCATATCCTTGGCCGTCGCCGCAGCACGGATCCAGCCGGTGCGGGCGGCATCGCAGCGGATGCCATGCTTTTCGATCAGCCCGAACACCAGATCCCCCGCACCGCCCGACAGCGCGACCATGCGTCCGCCCAGATCGGCGCCATGCGCGGCGATCGTTTCTTCGGGCTTGGCCTTGAGGCCAGGATTGACCTGTCCGCCATTGCGGCCCGAGGCACCCCAGCCGGGTGTCTCTGCTTCCAGCAGGATCACCTTAACCCCGCGCTCGGCCAAATGCAGCGCCGCTGACAGGCCCGTGAAGCCGCCGCCGACCACCACCACATCGGCCTCGGCATCGGATGCGAGCGCGGGCCGTGCGGGCGACGGGTTGGCCGTCGCGGTCCAGAGGCTGTCCGACAGGACGTCGCGTTCGTTTGCAATGCGGGCGGCTGCGGTCATCGGCGCCGTCATGCGGCCTGAGAGGTGGCTACGGGGGTGGAGAGAAAGCTCAAAAGCGGCGCGGTGCTGTCGAGCGCGCCCTGGGTCTCGGCCTCAAGGAAGGCCAGGGCGACCACCTCATGCTCGGTCATGCGGTCGAGAAGCGGCCGGTCCGCCGCGGGAGCCAGCGCCGCCAGCGCTTCAAAGGCGCTGATATAGCCGGGATAGCTGGCGCGCATCTCGGCCAGCAGGGCCTCCCACCCCGGCGCGTCGGCCGCCGCCTCCCGCCCTGCAGCCGCAAGCGCACTCTCCGGCTGTGGGACCAGGCCATATTTCTCGATCAAGGGCCGGGTGATGGCCGCAGTGTGGCGTTCCACCTCGGCCAGAAGGGTCATCTTTTCCTTCTGCTGGCGGTCAGAGAGCTGGTCTGCCAAGGCACGGAAATAGGCCTCGCCCTCGACCTCCTCCTCCCAATACCGCAAAAGGGTGCTGAGATAGGCC
>JBCBKN010000163.1:0-9417 GCA_038521775.1 Pseudomonadota bacterium
AGCTTGCCCTGAACTTTGCTGGTCGCCTCGGCCTTCGTAACCGCTCCGTTCTTGTTCACATCCAGGGGCTTGTTCTGCTCATAGGCCCGCTCGCCTTCTGAAAAGAGAACGAAACTCTCCAGCTCGCCGATCGCCTTGGGCCAGAGAATGGCCATGTAGATGTCGCTGAGCGATGTCAGCGGCCGGCCCCGCGCCTTGCCGGCAAAATAGCGCTCGACGAAATCGAGCTGCTCCAGCCCGGTCATGGCGGCCAGGGCATCGAGTGTGGTGCCCAGCTCCTCAGCCGTGAAATCCATGAACTGGATCAGCCCCGTTGCATTGCTGATCGGGTTGCGGATGTCGGTGCGAAAACTGTCGGCGCTTTCAAAGGCAATGGCCGCCATCAGATGGTTGGGATCGGCGCGCAGCCCATTGGCAGTCTCGATCACCCGGTCGTTGAAGGCCGGTCCATGCTTGTCGCGGGCGATCTTGCCCCAGGCGAGCGGCGTGCCCGGCGCAACCGCGCCGAGGACCAACACGGGCGTGTCGCCGCCCGGTTGCCCACCACCGCCCGGCTGGCCCCCACCGCCCGGAGCGATGTCGGGCCCGGCGGGGGCAACCGCGCCGCCGGGCGGTTCATGCCCCGGCCCGCCGGCAATGGCCGCGGCAAAATCGAACTGCGGCAGGGTCAGGCCCAGCTTTGCGGCGGTGCCCGGACCGACGATGCCGTCATCCCCCTCAGGCCCGAACTCAGCGGTCTGAAAATCGATCACCGCGCGAAATGTGCCGGCGCCGAAATCCCCATCGACCTTGAGGCCGGCCTGCGCCCGGTCGTTGAGCGCCGCCTGAAGCTGCGCCACCAGCGGACCGGATGAGCCCATGCGCAGGATCACCGTCTTGCCGACCATCCGGGTGCGGATCATCTGCTGGGCCTCATCGGCGCCGAACAGCACATATTCGCAACGCTCCTGCCCGCCAAGCTCATCGGCAAAGGGGGCGATGAAGTTCCGCCATGGCCCGGCCTCGCTGCCCTTCACGCCCTTCTTGACCGTTCCGGCCACGGTCTGACAGCCCAGCGAGGAAAAGCCTTCCACCGCGCCGCCCCCGTCAAACCCCATATGGAAGGCGCAATGGATGTTGTCGCCGGCTATGCGGCCCTCCTCCCACCGGTCCAGCAGGTCGAAATCAGCATCATCGCCGGTGCGCTGCAGGGTGATCGCGCAATCCTGGCGCAGCGCCCAATGCCCGGCGGGGCCTTCCGAGCGCTTGTGCCACCCGGCGGTGTAGCGCTTGTAGCGGCCGCGCCCCATCTGGTTCACGCCGACGCCGTTCTGCGCGACGCGTTTTTCGACGGCCGGGCCGAAGGGCACGGTGGAGCCGGGAAAAAGCGCCAGCCCGCCGCCGGGGCGCCAATGCCCCAGCGTGCAGTTCATCGTGCGCAGATTGACCGGGGTGAGCGTGATCTCATGCGCCGCGCCCATGTCGGTTCCCGACAGCTCGACCGGCCGGCAGCCGCGCAGGCCAAAGACGATCAGCCCGCGGCTGTCGATGGGAAAGAGCGAGCGTTTCCAGAGCGCCAGAAGATGCGCCTCGCTCAGCACCAGCCGCCCGGCGGGGTCGGGCCCCGGATCGACCGCGGCGACGGTTTCCAGCGGCGGCGGCTCGACGGGTGCCGAGGCCGCCCCGCCCGGCGGGCCCAGCGCCTCGCGCAGCGGCACCTCCTCCTCACCGGTCTGGCCCGTGATCCGCGCGAGCATATCCTCCAGCGCTGAAAGCGAGCCGGTGTCGAGACCCGGATCGATAGGCCGGGCCTGCCCGTCGATCTTGCTGCGCAGATCGGCAACCGCGCGCACGCGCTGTGCCAGGGACATGAGGGCGGCATTGTCGAGCAGGAGGTCGATCTCGACGGCAATGCCCTTCAGCCGGGCCATTTCGGCCGCGTCGCCCTGCGCCTTGGCCGTGGCAAAGGCGGTCTTGACCCGCGCCCGCAGGGCCTTCAGCTGGGCCTTGAGTTCGTCAAGCGTCATGCTCGCCCTCCTCGCTTGCCGTGCCGGCCGGGTCGTCACCCCGCAGATCGTGCCTCAGTTCGCGCTGCGCAGCGCCCCGATTGTGTCGGCCAGCGCCTTGACCTCGGCCGCGCCGGCAACCAAGGCGGTCATATCGACCGCATCCCGGCTGTCGGCCGCCGCGACAGCCGCATCCATGGCGTCAAGCGTCGCGTCGAGCAGCAGCACCCAGCCCGCCAGCAATTTGCGGTCGGCCTCGACCTTGGGCAGATCGGTGATGGGCACACCCTCGACATCATCCTCCAACAGGCCCGGCACCACATGAGAGCGCTTCATCACGTCGAACATCGCCGGCGTGGACCCGCGCAGCGCCTCCAGCAGATCGCGCATGGCCGGATAGGCCGCCACCAAGTCGCGGCGGAACCGTGCCCGATCGGTGATGGTGGCGATCTGCTGCAGGGCGGGCAGGGCCGCGGCCAGGCTTGCCTGCAGCCCGGCACCGGGAGCGCCGACACCGGCAACGCCGACACCGGCCACGCCCAGCACGGATTGCGCAGCTTCGCTGAGCGCGGTGCTGGCCGTCTGAAGCCGCAGCGCCAGGGCCTCGGCCGCGGCGCCGGTGGCCAGCCCACTCAGCGCATCATTGTAGGATTTCAGCGCATCCAGGCTGTGGCGCAGGCTGGCCGTCAAAGGGGGGTCGACATCGCCCAGGCCGAGGATCTGGGGCGCGCGATCCGGATCGAAGGGCGCGATCCCGTCCTCCGCCTCGCTCAACCGTGCGCGCAGGGTGGTCTCCGCATCGCCAAGCCGGTCAAGCACACGGGTGCTTTCGGCATGTTGCGCGTCATAGGCCGCGTCATAAAGGGCAAATTCGGCTGTGCCGGCGGTGCATCCGGCCAGACCCGTTGCAAGCAGGACCATCAGCCGCGCGGCGGTCAGAACGCGCACAATCACCCCTCCCAATATGCTTTTTGCCAACATACCCCATCGGCCGGCCTGCGACAATTGGCACCCGGCGCCGGAGACGGCAGGACAGATGCAAACGTACCGACCCCGGCGAGCAAACCACCTGGGGTTGTGTTATCTGCCTGTCGTACAAGCAGGTTAGAGACGCTCAACCGCGCGGCCGTGGCAGGGAGTTATGAGAGCGATGTCTGTCTTTATCAATGAGATTCACTACGACAATGATGGCACCGATGTTGGCGAGTTCATCGAGCTTGCGGCATTGGCCGGCACCGATCTGACCGGCTGGTCGGTCGTGCTCTATAACGGGTCGATCGGATCGGTCTACGACACCGAACTGCTCTCCGGCACGGTTGCCGATGCGGGCGACGGCTATGGTTTTGTCGCGATCAACTACCCGACCAACGGCCTTCAGAATGGCGGGCCGGACGGCATCGCGCTGGTCGACGATGCGGGCACCGTCATCCAGTTTCTGTCCTATGAGGGCGATTTCATCGCGTCGGGCGGGCCGGCCGACGGTCTGACCTCGACAGATATCGGCGTCTTTGAAACCTCCTCCACCCTGGTCGGCGCCTCGCTCGGCCTCACCGGCACGGGGACGGATTTTGCCGATTTCTCCTGGACGACCTTTGCCATCAACAGCGCGGGCGCTCAGAATGACGGGCAAAGCTTCGCGCCGGCCGCCTCCCCCTCGGCCTGGATCAACGAATTCCATTACGACAATGTCGGCACCGATGTGGGCGAGTTTGTCGAGATCGCCGGCACCGCAGGGCTCGACCTGACCGGCTGGTCGCTGGTGCTCTACAATGGCTCATCGAGCGTTCTGGCGCCCTACAACACCATCGACCTGAGCGTCACCCTGCCCAGCGACACGGCCGGGTTCGGCTTTTACGTCATCGATTTCCCGACAAATGGCATCCAGAACGGGCCGCCCGACGGCATCGCCCTTTTTGACGACACGGGCACGCTGGTCGAAGCGCTCTCCTATGAGGGCGACTTCACGGCCAATGACGGCACGATCTTCACCGATATCGATGTGGCGGAAACCAGCGCCACCCCCGTGGGCTTTTCGCTGCAGCGGGTGGGCATGGGCGACAGCGCCGATGATTTCGCCTGGGCCAGCGAACAGGCCGACACCAGGGGCGCGGTGAACACCGGCCAAACGCTCTTGGGCACGACCCTGCCCGGCATTTCCATCGCCGAGAGCGATGGCAGCACGGATGTCGTCGAGGGCGGCGCGACCGACAGCTTTACCATCGCGCTCGACACCGCCCCCAGCGCGGACGTCACCATCACCCTCACCCCGGATGCCGAAACCACGCTGAGCCAGACGGTGGTGACCATCGGCGCCGGCACCACCGGCCCGGTGACCATCGATGTGACGGCCGTGGCCGATGCGGTGGATGAAGACCCCGACCTGCACAGCTCCACGATCAGCTTTGCGGTCGCCAGCGCCGATGCCGATTATGACGGGCTCGCCATCCCCGATCTGACCGTGGGGGTGAGCGACAACCAGTTCACCGGCACGCTGATCAGCGAAATCCAGGGTGAGGACGACCAGAACGCCAAGGATGGCGAGGTGGTCACCATCGAGGCGGTCGTCGTCGGCGATTTCCAGGATGGCGATGCGGATGAGAGCCGCAACCTCGAAGGCTTTTACCTGCAGGAAGAAGACAGCGATGCCGATGGCAATGCCCGCACCTCGGAAGGCATCTTCATTTTCGAGAACGGCAATTTCATCACCGATGTGAGTGTCGGCGACATCGTGCGGGTGACCGGCACGGTCGATGAGTTCTTCGGCGAGACCCAGATCGACACTGTCCAAAGCGTCGAGATCGTCGGCTCGACCAGCGATCTGCCCACCGCCGCCGAGCTCACCCTGGCCGACATCACCGGCACCACGCTCAACCAGGGCGGCGATTTCCAGCCCGATCTGGAAGCCTATGAAGGCATGCTGGTCAGCTTCCCCGAAGAGCTGATCGTCACCGAGATGTTCCAGCTCGACCGGTTCAACGAGATCAAGCTCGTCGAAGGCCAGCGCCCCGACCAGTTCACCCAGAACAACGCCCCGGATGCCGCGGGCTATCAGGCCTATCTGGAAGAGATCGGCGGCCTGCGCATCACCTATGATGACGGGCTGAACGTCCAGAATGCCAGCATCGACAATCTCGACGGGTTCGCGCCCTTCGAGACCGCGACGGCCGTGTCTATGGGCGACACGATCACCGGGCTTTCGGGCGTGCTCGACTATAAATGGGCCGGCAATGGCGCCTCGGGGGCCACCTGGCGGGTGCGCGCCACCGAGAATGGCGAGAACGAATTCACCGACAGCAACCCCGCCGATCCGACCATCGAGGATGTGGGCGGGGATCTGCAGATCGCCAGCTTCAACGTGCTGAACTTCTTCACCACGCTCGATGACGGCGCAACCATCGCCAATGGGCTCGACCCGCGCGGCGCCGACAACCAGGAGGAGTTCGACCGCCAGCTTGTCAAGCTCATCGCCGCGGTCGAGGAGATCGACGCCGATATCCTGGGCCTGGTGGAGCTGGAAAACGACTTCCTGCCGGGTGCGGATGGCAATGCCATCGAATTCCTGGTCGATGCGATCAATGCCGAGCTTGGCGCGCCGATCTATGACTGGGTGAACCCGGGCAGCCAGTTCGTGGGCACCGATGCGATCTCGGTGGGCATGATCTACAAGACCGACAGCGTGACGGTGGAGGAGGCCGACTTCCTGGTCTTTGAGGAAAGCTCGGCCGACACGACCTTTGCCCTGGCCGATGTGCTCAACCAGGTCGCCTCCTCCGACGATCAGGTGGGTGATTTTCAGCGCAACCGCCCGGCCCTGGCGGTGGAGTTCGCCGATGGTTCGGGCGAGAGCTTCACGGTCGCGGTCAACCATTTCAAATCCAAAGGCGACAGCAATCTGGAAGATGTGGTCGGCGACGCCCAGGCCCATATCGATGGCGGCGGCACGGTCATCACCCAGACCGATATCGACGCGCTGATCGCCGATGCGAACTATGATCAGGGCGACGGCCAGGCCTTCTGGAACCAGGCCCGGGCCGATGCGGCGCAGGAGCTTGCCGATTTCCTCAATGCCGATCCCTTCAACACCACCTCGGGCGCGACCTTCGTCTTGGGCGATCTCAACGCCTATGCCCAGGAAGACCCCGTCACGGTGCTGGAGGCGGCAGGCTATGTCGACACCGCCAGCGAGCTGATCGGCGAGGATGCCTATTCCTTCGTCTTTGACGGTTTCACCGGCACGCTCGACTACGCCATGGTCAATGAGGAGTTCTTCAGCCTCATCGATGGCGTGACCGAATGGCATGTGAATGCCGATGAGGCCGATGCGCTCGACTACAATCTCGATTTCGGCCGCGACCCGACCTATTTCGACGCGGACAGCCCGCTGCGCAACTCCGACCACGACCCGGTGGTGCTGGGCTTCAACCTCCAAGGCGACATCAAGCTCTACGGCTTTCAGAACGGCGCGTTCTTCAAGGACGAGTACGCCAATTTCGGCCGCGCGGTGGGCGATGCGACCGATTACGACGTGGTCAAGGTCACCGACGGGCCGGGGATCGGCGATTTCGGCAGCGTCGGGGTGGCGGCAAACGGCCTCTACATCCTGGCCGGTGGCGATGTCTCCGGCAGCCTGGTTCTGGAAGAGGATGCAGAGAAGATCACCCTTATCGGCAATGCCGACATCGACGTTGCGGGCAATGCCGAGGACAACTGGATCTTCGGCAATATCGGCGAGAACCTCCTCACCGGCGGCGATGGCTATGACCGGGTTCTGGGCTGGTTTGGCGAGGACATCCTGTCGGGTGGGGCGGATCGCGACGCGCTGGTCGGGGGCGGCCAGGCCGACATCTTCGCAATCCTCGAAGGCTCGGACCGCGAGGTCATCTATGACTTCAACTTCTGGCAGGGCGACAAGATCGCACTTGGCGATCTGGGCTTTACCGAGTTCGCGCAGATCGAAGACAGCATCCACGACCGCCGCGGCGGCGCGGTGATCGATCTGGGCGACGAGGTGGTCAAGCTGCTGGGCGTGAAGGCCCGCTGGCTTGAGGCGGACGACTTCATCTTCGACCCGCTCTTCACCGCCTGAGCCTGACCCCTCCCTCTCCGCTGGGCCTTCGGGCCCGGCGGCTTTGTTTGATTTTTTTGGTGGTTTGGTTACTACTGCACATGTGTTTGTAAACTGAATGGGGTGGGGCCCATGTGTTTTGTCTGCGACGTCACGCCCGCAACCGCGGGCAATCCTGAGCATTGCTGCCATCCACTGACCGAACCGGCGCTGCCGGCGGCGCATACGGCGGTGGGCTATCGCGCCCGCGAAGCGGATGTGATGGTCAGCCCGTCTCCCGGCGAGATCGGCACCAATATCGCCAGCAACAGCGCGCAGCCCCTGTTGATGCCGACCACCGGGGATGCCCGCATCGACGGGCTCTTATGGGGCTGGCAGTGGAACACCACCGACCTGACCTTCCGCTTCCCGCAATCGGCCAATGAATTCGCACCGCAATTCTTTGGCGGCCCGGGCTATCAGAACGTTGTCGATTTCACGCCCTTCTCGAATTTCCAGGCCCAGCAGATCGTGAATTTCGGGCTCAACAACCTGTCGGTGTTCAGCCAGCTCAAATTCACCCCCGACAACAGTTTCGGCGGCGGCAATCTGCGCTTTGCCCAGGCCAGCGCCATTCAATACGAGGCGGGCAGCGTCGATGGCTCGCTGCACATCCCCGGTGGGCGCGGCTCGGCCGAGGCAACGCCGCCCGACCCGTTCCTCTTCCGCGGCTCGTCGATGGGCGACAACTGGTTCACGCTGGGGGTCTATGAAAACCCGGTGCTGGGCAGTTTCCAGTATGCCGCGGGGCTGCTGCACGAGGTCGGGCATGCACTGGGGCTCAAGCATGGCCATGCCACGCAGACCCGGGCCGATGGCACGGCCAATCCCGAGATGCTGCCGACCCTGCCCGAGGAGGTCGACAGCCAGGAATTCTCGGTCATGACCTATCGCAGCCATGTCGGCGTGGATGTGGGCGGCGGCGCGTCGGGGATCGAGGAGTATCCCTGGACCTATATGCAGCTCGACTATCTGGCGCTGCAGCACATGTATGGCTCGAACCATGGGGCGGGGTCGAACGATGGCGACACCACCTATCAGTTCGACCCCGTCACCGGCGAAATGACGATCACCGACGAAAACGGCTCGGCCGATTTCAGCCAGGGCTTCGGGGCGTCCTACAATGCCAAGATCCTGCTCACCGTCTGGGATGGCGACGGGACCGACACCTATGATTTTTCCAATTACAGCCAGGGCCAGAACGTGGACCTGGCGCCGGGCGGTTGGTCGACCTTTTCCAACGCCCAGCTGTCGAACCTGTCGCTGGGCAAAGCCGGGCCGGCGAATTTCGCACGCGGCAACATCGCCAATGCGCTGCTTTTTCTGGATGACGAGCGATCGCTAATCGAGAACGTCCTCACCGGGGCCGGCAATGACCTGGTCAGCGGCAACCAGGCCGACAACCGGTTCGAAACCGGCGCGGGGAACGATCGGCTCACCGGGCTTGCCGGCAATGACACGCTGGTGTCGGGAACCGGCAATGACCAGCTTTTCGCCGGGCTGGGCGACGATCAGCTGATCGCCGGGCTGGGCAATGATCTGATGCGCGGCGGCGATGGCGATGACCGCTTCATTGCCGGGGATGGCGCCGATATCGGCTTTGGCGGGGCCGGCAGCGATTTCATGGTCGGACAGGGCGGCAATGACCGTCTGATCGGCGAGGCCGGCGACGATTTCGTGATCGGGCAGGATGGCGACGATTCGCTCAATGGCGGCGACGGAACCGACCGCATGTTCGGCGATGCCGGCAATGATGAGCTGCAGGGCGGGGCCGGGCTCGACCTTTTGCGCGGCGGCGACGGCAATGACCGGCTGTTCGGCGGCGCGGGCGTGGGCGTTCTGCTGGGCGATGCCGGCAATGACGCGCTGTTCGGCGGGGCGGTGCGCGACCGGCTTTTCGGCGGCATCCAGTCCGACACGCTTGTCGGCGGCGGCGAAGTCGATGTGCTGTTCGGGGGCGTGGGCAACGACATTCTGATCGGCGGGCTCGGCGCGGATTTTCTCAACGGCGAGGGTGGGGCGGACCAGTTTCGCATCGGTCAGAACGACAGCGGGCTGACCCCCGCAACCCGCGACACGATCCGCGATTTCGCCCGGTCCGAGGGCGACCGCATCAATCTGGCCACCATCGACGGGAACACCGCCCTGCCGGGGATCCAGCCGCTGAGCTTCATCGGCACCGATGTCGGATTCAGCGGCGCAGGCCAGGTGCGCTGGCTCAGCGTCGGGTTTCTCGAGGTCAGCGTCGATGCCGATTTCGCGCCGGAAATCCGGCTCCTGGTGCAAAATGTCGAGGTGATCGGGCTGCCCGATCTGATCCTCTGAGGC
>JBCBKN010000164.1:0-9411 GCA_038521775.1 Pseudomonadota bacterium
GCGGGCTGGCCGAACAGCTGCGCACCTCGTTCACCGGCACCACGACCGACACGTTCAGCGAGGGCGAAACGGTGCTGGAGGTCGTTGTCGATCAGGGCGATGTGGCCAAGACGGTGACGGAGCTCCGCGCGCTTCCCGTCACCCTGCCCAATGGCGGGCAGATCGCGCTCTTTCGCGTGGTCGATATCGTCGAGCAGACCACGTTCTCCCAGATCACACGCGAAAACGGCCTGGCGCGCGCGCGCATTCTGGGCGAGATCGATCGCAAGATCCAAACCGCGACAGGCATCAGCGCCATTGCGCTTGACGAGATCGGGCCGGGGCTGGCAGCGAAATATCCGGGCGTGACCTTCTCCATCGGTGGTGCGACCGACGCGCAGGCGGAAACGCAGCTCTCCATCTTTTCGGCTTTGCTGACCGGGCTGGTGGGGGTCTACCTCGTATTGGCGTTTCAGTTTCGCAGCTACGCGCTGCCGATATTCATCATGTCGGCAATTCCGTTTGCACTGATCGGTGTGATCTTGGGCCATCTTGCGATTGGCATCGATATGTCGATGCCCTCGCTCATCGGCTTTGCATCGCTGTCCGGAGTGGTTGTGAACAACGCGATCCTGTTCGTCGCCTTCTTTGAAAAACACGCCTCAGAGGGCGATCATGTCACCGCAGCGGTCGAAGCGGTCCGCCGTCGCTTCCGCCCGGTTGTCCTGTCCTCGACCACGACTTTTATCGGGCTTTTGCCGGTTGTCTTCGAAACCTCCCCATCGCTCGTCACAATCGTTCCGGTCGTGGTGTCGGTCGCCTTCGGCGTGCTGGCGTCGCTTGTGCTGGTCGTTCTTGTGTTTCCAGCGGTTCTGGCGATCTATTTCGACTTTGCCAACCTCAAGACTTGGCTGGCGCAGCCGGAGCAGGAGGCGGGCGCCCAGCGGGCGGAGGCATGATGCGCCCTCGGCTTCGGCCTCAGTGACCGGGGCGGTTCAGCGGCGCGGACCTCACCCGGTGCCAAGCGATGCGGCCTTAAGGCAGCCGAGCGGCCAGCTGCGCTGTGACGATGTCGCAGGGATTTTTCACGCGCGGTGATGGCCAGGGGATAGCTCGCACACACCATCGGTGCGCCCAATCGACGGCAAATGTTTGGTTTCGTTGGTGAGCGGGGTGGGGTTCGAACCCACGGCCAGCTGATTAAAAGTCAGCTGCTCTACCACTGAGCTACCCGCCCGCCGGCGCTCCTGCCGCGCGGAACCTAGGGTTTGGCCCGGAAGGGGTCAAGCGCTATCGGGCCGCGGCGCGCTCAAACCGCGCTGCCATCCTTTGGTGGTGCGTCCTGTGCCGTGCCGAGCCCTTCGCGGAGGGTTTTGAGAAACGCGGTGCGCCAGGTGACGATGTCATGCTCGCGGACCTGTGCCAGAAGCGTTGTGTGGCGTGCGATGCGTTCGTCGGGCGGCATTGCCATGGCGCGGTGCAGCGCCTCGGCTACCTCATCGGTGTCGTAGGGATTGACGATCAGCGCGTCCTGAAGCTCCTCCGCCGCACCTGCAAATTGCGAGAGCACCAGCACGCCGGGATCCTCGGCATCCTGGGCTGCGACATATTCCTTGGCAACGAGGTTCATGCCGTCGCGCAGCGGGGTGACCAGCCCGACCTTCGAGCCCCGAAAGAGGGCGGCCAGCGTGTCGCGCGGCACGGGGCGGTGAATGTAGCGCACCGGGGTCCAGTCGAAATCGCCGAACTCGCCATTGATCGCGCCTGAGAGCTGCTCAAGCTCCGAGCGGATGTCGGTATAGGCGACCAGCTCCTCGCGCGTGGGGGCGGCGATCTGCATCAGCACCGCGGTCTTGCGATGTTCGGGATACATCTCCATCAACCGGCGAAAGGCGCGGAACCGGTCGGGCAGCCCCTTGGAGTAGTCCAGCCGGTCGACCCCGATGATATGGGTCAGCGGCAGGCCGCGCGACAGCTTGCCGATCTCCTTATCGGCCTTCTCGGTCCGCGCCATCCCGGTGAAGGCATCGACATCGATGCCGATGGGAAAGGCCCGCGCGGTCACCCGCCGGCCAAAGCCCTCATAAACATGCGCCGCGACCGCCCGCCCGCATTGCTCACGGTCAAGATAGAGCGCGAAATTCCCGCAATCCTGCTGGGTCTGAAAGCCCAGCAGATCATAGGCAAAAAGCGTTTCGACCAGCCAGTCATGCTCGGGTGCAGCGCTCAGCATATCCGGGGGCGGAAACGGGATATGCAGGAAAAACCCGATCTTGTTGGTCACGCCCAGCTTGCGCAGTTCGGCTGCCATCGGGATCAGGTGATAGTCGTGGATCCAGACCAGATCGCCGGGTTCGATCAGCGCGGCCAGCGAGGCGGCAAAGCGGGCATTGACCGATTTGTAGATCTCCAGCGCCGTGCCGTCATATTTTGCAAGATCCAGCCGGTAGTGAAAAATCGGCCAGAGCAGATTGTTCGAATGCCCCAGATAGTAATTGTCGTATTCGGACTGGGTCAGCGGCTGCGTGGCGACCGAGACGGTGTCTTGCCGGGCAAGGGACAGCCCGAATTCCGTGCCATCGGCAACCACGCGCCCGTCCCAGCCGAACCACAGCCCCGAGCCCTCGCGCAGCGCATCGCCGATCGCCACCGCAAGCCCGCCCGCCTGCGCCCCGCTGGACAGGTCGGCGACACGGTTGGAGACGACGATGAGGCGGCTCACAGCATGCTCTCCCAGGGTTTGGACAGGCGCGTGGCGCCATTGATGATGCCGACCATCGAATAGGTCTGCGGGAAATTCCCCCAGGGCTCGCCGGTGCGCACATCGGAATCCTCGGCCATCAGCCCCAGCGGGGTGCGCACGTCCAGCAGCGCCTCGAAATGCGCGCGCGCCTCGTCATGCCGGCCGATGCGGATGAGCGCGTCGAGCCGCCAGAAGGCGCAGACATTGAACCCGGTTTCGGGCAGGCCGAAATCATCGGCTTCCTCATAGCGCAGCATGAAGGCGCCGCGCCCCAGGACGGTCGACAGCCGGTCGACGGTGGCAATGAAGCGCGGGTCGTCGGGTGGCAGGAAGCCGACCTCGCCCATCAGCAGAACCGAGGCATCCAGCGTCTCGCCCCCGAAGCTTTCCACAAACGCGCCGCGCTTCTCGCTCCAGGTCCGCGTCAGGATCGCCTCGCGGATGACGTCGGCGCGCTGGCGCCAATGCGCGCTGCGCGGGGCCAGCCCCAGATGGGCGGCGATCTTGGCCAGCCGGTCGCATCCCGCCCAGCACATCAGCGCCGAGGAGGTGTGGATGCGCGCGCGGGTCCGCAGCTCCCATATGCCCGCATCGGGCTGGTCATAAAGCGCCCAGGCGCGCTCGCCCAACGGCTCGAGACGTTCAAACGCCGGAACCCCCACGCCCATCAGCAGACGTCGGTCGAAAAAGGCCGGCGCGACGCCGAGAATGGCCGCGCCATAGACGTCATGCTGGAAATGCTCATAGGCCTGATTGCCGACCCGCACCGGGCCCATGCCGCGATAACCCTGCAGCGCCTCGGCCTGGGTCTCGATCAGCGCCGTCTCGCGCCCGATGCCGAAGACCGGCTGGATATGCTCGCCGCCCGGGTCGCTGCCGGCATCGCCGATCACATTCATCAGCCAACCGAAATACCCCTCCAGCGTGCGCAGGGCCGACAGGCTGTTGAGCGCGCGAACGGTGAACAGCGTGTCGCGCACCCAACAAAAGCGGTAATCCCAGTTGCGCTGGGTGTGCGGCGCCTCCGGGATCGAGGTGGTGAGCGCCGCCACGATGGCCCCGGTCGGCTCATAGCTGCAGAGCTTGAGCGTGATGGCCGCGCGGATCACCGCCTCCTGCCATTCAAAGGGCAGGGCCAGGGTCGAGGACCAGCGCCGCCAGTATTCGGTGGTGCGGCGGCGAAACTCCTCGGCGATGTCATGCGGGCTGGAGCTGAGGGTCTCATCCGGCCCCAGAATAAAGGTAAGCGGGCCCTCAAGGTTGATCCAGGCCTCGTCGACCACATGATCGATGGGCGCATCCGTGGTCAGACGCAGCGTCGTGCCATTGCCAACATAGCGGATATGGTTCGAGCCGCGGGTGGTTGCCGGCGCCAGGCGGCCCCAGTCGAAGCGCGGCCGCAGCCGGATGCGGATGCGCGGCCAGCCCGAGACGGGTCGCACCTGGCGCACGAACATCTGCGGGCGGAACACCCGATCGCGCGCCTCAAAGCGGGGCACGAAATCGGTCACCTCAACCACGCCGGAGGCGCTTTTGAGCGTGGTGCGCAGGATGGCGGTGTTGTCCTCATAGCGCTGTTCGGTTTCGGCCAGATCGGGCATTTCGATGCGGAAAGCCCCGTCATCGGGGTCGCCGGGACCATGCCCGACCAGCCCGTGAAAGACCGGGTCGCCGTCAAAGCGCGGCAGGCACATCCAGACCAGCCCGGCCCGATCGTCGACCATGCCGGCCACGGTGCAATTGCCGACAACACCCAGGTTGAGCGAGCTCATGCCGCCTCTCCTTCCAGCCGTTTGGCCATGCTCGACATCCAGGCCAGAAAGGTCGCTGTGTCGGCGGCGCGATGCGGCGCTTTGCTCTCGCCCGCCCCGATGCGAATGGCGGTGCCGCCCGTATCCATGGCCACGGCCATTGCATCCTCATCGGTTGTGTCGTCGCCGGCCATCAGCGGCACGCGCCCGGCAAAGGGCGGCTCGGCCATATAGGCGCGCAGGGCGCCGCCCTTGTCATGCCCGGCCAGCGCCAGCTCGGCCACCATTTTGCCGGGGATCAGCCGCAGCGCGCTCTCCTTGGCCGCCAGATCGCGGGCCAGGGCCATGGCGTCCGCCTCCAGCCCCGGCTTTGCCCGGAAATGGAGCGTCACCGCGCCGTGCTTTTTTTCGACCTGCAGATCGTGAGGCGCCGCAAAATCGGCCATCTTCGCGGCGGCCCGATCCAGTGCGGCCCGATCCAGTGCGGCCCGATCCAGTGCAGTTCGGTCCGGGGCGGCCGGATCGGCCTCAGCGCGCTGGGTCCGGCCGTCGTGCATCCGCCGTTCGGCCCCGTGCGACCCGGCAACCGGCAGGACCAGCGGGGCCAGATGCGCGTCGATCACCGCGATGTCGCGGCCCGAGATCACCGCCACCGCCCCGCCCAGCGCCCGCGAGAGCGCGCCCAGCGCCGCCCGCGTGTCGGGGGCAAGCACGACATCCTCGGGCCGCGGTGCGATCTCCACCAATGTTCCGTCGAAATCCAGAAACAGCGCGTGCCGCGCGGTCAATTCGGGCAGCCTGGCCATGCGGTCTCCTACCTTCCTCTCACCCCGCCGCGCTTTGCGCGGATCCAGCACCCCACCGCGCAATTGCGCGAGTTGGATCGCGCGTCTGCGCGGGTCCGACTGTCTTGCCCGATCCTTTCCGCTGTCTTACCCCGCAAACGGTCCGCGTCAAATGGCACAGATAGGGGAGCGATGAGATGGATGAGGAGCTTTTTGCCAAGGGGCTGGAGCGGCGCAAGGCGGTGCTGGGGCCAGAATATGTCGAGCGGAATCTCGCCGCGGCCGATGCGCTCACCCGCCCGTTTCAGGAGGCGATGACCGCCTGGTGCTGGGGGTTTGGCTGGGGCGATGCGGCGATCGACGCCAAGACCCGCAGCCTGATGAACCTGGCCATGCTGGGCGCGCTGGGCAAGATGACCGAGTGGGAGACCCATCTGCGCGGCGCGATCACCAATGGCTGCAGCGTCGAGGAGATCCGCGCGGCGATCCATGCGGTGGGCATCTATTGCGGGGTGCCGCAGGCCATCGAGTGCTTTCGCGTCGCCCGGCGGGTGCTGGAGGAAAAGGAGATGCTCTAGCCCGGGCGGGCCGTTGGCGGCGCGGTTCCGGGCATCGCAGATCTTGCCTTTGCCGGGGTCCGGTGAGAACATAGACGGAACATGACCGATCCCGCCCCGATTCCCCCCCAGCATGCCGCCCCGCCCGTGCTGCTGCACCGGCGCGAGACGCCGCGCCCCTCGGTGACGCTGGCGCCCGAAGTGGGTCTGGCATTGGGGCGTGTGCACGAGGCCTGTGGCCCGGCGCGGCGGTTCTTTGCGGCGCTGGTCGCCGGGCGGCTGTCGGGCCCTGTGCTGTGGATCCTGCCCGCGCATGAGCGTGAGCGGCTCAATCCCGACGGGCTGCGCGGCTGGATGGACCCCGCGCGGCTGGTGCTGGTGCCCTGCCAGCGTGTGCCCGACATCCAGTGGTGCATGGAGGAGGCGCTGCGGTCCGGCGCCTGTCCGCTGGTGGTGGCCGAGCTGCCCGATCCGCCCGCGCTCACCCCGGTCAGGCGGCTGCATCTGGCGGCCGAGGCCGGCAGCGGCGCAGGGGGCAGGTCGCTGGGGCTGCTGCTGACCCCTGGCATGGGTGGCGCGCAGGGGGTGGAGAGCCGCTGGCATCTCGCGCCCCGTCCGGGCTGGGCCATGGTCGATCCGGCGGCCGACCCGGTGGCTGGGGCTGTGGCCGATGGCATGGCAGATGGCCCGATAGCCCATGGCATGGCAGATGGCCCGACGGCAGATGGTGCGGTGGCGGATCGCCCGCCCGGATCGTCTGGCGCTGCGAAGGGACAGGCACGCGCCAGGCCCGGGCGGCCGCGCTGGGAGCTTGCGCGGCTGCGCGCCCGCACCGCGCCCGAGGCAGGCTGGATCGTGGAGGCCGGCCGCAATGGCCTGCAGCCGCTCGGCGCCGCGGGCTGATCGGGCGCCGGCATGGCCACTCGCCTGCGCCTGGCAACCTGGAACATTGAATGGTTCGATGCGCTTTTTGCCGATGACGGCAGGCTGCTCGACGATGCCGCACCCGCGCGTCGGCATGGAGTGACCCGCGCAGACCAGGCCGCGGCAATCGGCCATGTGATGGCCGCGGTCGATGCCGATCTGATGCTGATCGTCGAGGCGCCCGATATCAGCCGCAGCCGGTCGGGCAGTGCCGCGCTGGAGGGCTTTGCCGCCCGGCACGGGCTGCGGCAGCGCCGCGTGGTGACGGGCTATCCCAGCGGCACGCAGCAGGAGCTTGCGCTGCTTCTCGACCCCGATGTCATCGCCGCGCGGCACGACCCGCAGGGCTCGGCGGGCGGGCCGGGCGCCCCGGCCTTTGACAGGCAGTTTCGCTGGGACATCGATGCCGATGGGCGGGCCGAGACGCATGTCTTCTCCAAACCGCCGCTTGAGGCCGAGATCCGCCATCTGCCCAGCGGACAGGCGCTGCGCCTGATCGGGGTGCATGCCAAATCCAAGGCGCCCCATGGCGCGCGCGATGCCGATGACGCGATGCGCATTGCGATTGCCAACCGCCGCAAGCAGCTCGCCCAATGTCACTGGATTCGTCTTCGGGTTGAGGCGCATCTCGATGCCGCTGATCCGATGGTGGTGCTGGGCGATCTGAATGACGGGCCGGGTCTGGACGCCTATGAGGCGCTGTTCGGCCGCTCCGGCGTTGAGATCGTGCTGGGCGTGCCCGACCTGCCGGCGCGCCAGCTTGTCGAGCCGCATGCCAAGGCCGCGATGGCACCGCGGCGCGGGCCGCTGCCGGCCACGGCCCGGTTTTTCCTTGCGCGCGAGGATCGGTTTCTCAACGCGCTGCTTGATTATGTGATGCTGTCAGCCGATCTGGTCGCCGCCGGCCGTCCGAGCTGGCGCATCTGGCATCCCTTCGACGATCCGGCCTGTTTTGCCGACGCGGCGCTGCGCGCCGCGCTGCTGACGGCGTCGGATCATTTTCCGGTTTCCGCCGAGCTCACGATGTGACGAGGTCGACGGCCCCGCCCTCGCCCGGCTCCTGCGCGATCCCATAGGTCGACATCTTCCGGTAGAGCGTGGAGCGCCCGATGCCCAGCCGCCGCGCAGCCAGGGTGACATTGCCGCTGCACAGCATCAGCGCATCGGCAATCGCCTCGGCCTCAATCTCCTCAAGCCGGCGGATCTGCGGCGGCGGCCGGCGCTCGGACCGGCCGGTCTCGGGCGCGGCATCACCCGAAAGGCTGTTCTGGTCCTGCTCGGCCGGGCCGTCGGCCGTTGGTTCGGCGCGCGCTGCACCCGGGGCCGGGCAGTCGACGCGTTGCACCTCAAAGGCCGAGAGCGGCACCTGCGCGGTTTCGGACATCACCAGGGCGCGGTGCACGACATTCTGAAGCTCGCGCACATTTCCCGGCCATGGCTGGGCGCGCAGCCAGCCCGCCACCTCGTCGCCGAACCCGGCAAAGCTGCGCTGTTCAAGCAGCGCGACCTGGGTTGCATGCTGAAGGGCCAGCGCCGGAATGTCCTCGGGCCGCGCGGCGAGCGGCGGCAGGGCGATCTCGATCCCGGCCAGACGAAAGAAAAGATCCTCGCGAAACCGCCCCGCCGCGATTTCGGCGCGCAGGTCGCGATTGGTCGCGGCCAGAACCCGCACATCGACCGCCACCGGGCCACGCCCGCCCACCGGATCGACCTCGCCCTCCTGCAAGGCGCGCAGCAGCTTGACCTGGGCGGCCAGGGGAAGCTCGCCGATCTCATCGAGGAAAAGCGTGCCGCCCTGCGCCTCGCGAAACCGGCCGGGGGCCGCACGTTCGGCACCGGTAAAGGCGCCCTTCTCATGCCCGAACAGCAGGCTCTCAACCAGATGTTCGGGCAGCGCGCCGCAATTGACGGCGACAAACGGTGCGGCGCCCCGCGGCGAGGCGGCATGGATCGCCTGGGCAAACCGCTCCTTGCCCGTGCCCGACGGGCCGGTCAGCAGCACCGTGATCCGCGCCTTGGCCGCACGCTCGGCCTCGGCCACCGCCATTTGCATGCTGGGAGCTGTGGCGATGAGCCCGGCAAAGCCGCGCGACCCCGATGCCGACCCCGCCTTTGCCGGCCCTGCCTGCGCAGTGGCGGGGTTTTTGCCCGGGCTTGTGCCCAAGGTTGTGCCGGGCGCTTCGGCCCGCCAGGTCGTGCGGTCGCTTGCCCCGGAACTTGTCCCGGAATTTAGATCAGGCGCGGCCAGCATTGCCTCGAAGGCCCGCACAACCGCCGCTGGCTGGGCGCCGGGATGGTCGGGCAAAACAAGCCAGGCCGTGGCCCCGGCGCGACCTGCGGCAAAGCCCTGCGCCGCCCGGTCATGCGTCAGCAATGCCAGAACCGGCGCGTCGGGTGCACCGGGCAGGGGCGCTGCGGGGCCTTGCTCCGCCTGGCGCTGGTTCTTCTCGCTCTGGCCCGTTGCGCCCTGGCCCGTCGCGCCCTGGCCCGTTGCGCCCTGGCCCGTCGCGCCCATCAGAACCACGGCCGCAGCCGGTGCCGGACCGGTGCCGGGACGCTCCAGAACCTGCCACCCCAGCTCGCCAAGGCGCGCGCCGACCGCGCCCCGGCGCACCGGATCCTGGTCCACAATCAACACATGCGGCACGGCACCACCCATCCTTTTGCACACC
>JBCBKN010000165.1:0-9408 GCA_038521775.1 Pseudomonadota bacterium
GCCAAGACGGCGCTCGGCGCGGCTCCCGGGCGGGCGCAAATACCGAGCTGCTTTGCTGGGGCGCCCGATCTCGAAAGGCGTGACGCAAAGGGACGGCGCGGCGCTTGGCCTAAAAACCCTGGGCTGTCAAAAACGCCTGCGTCATCTTCCAGACCTGCCCGCGGAGCTCGGGCGTCTCCATCCAGGGCTCGTGCCGCGCGCCGGTCAGCTCCTCAAGCCGCGCGTGCGGCATCTTGGCAAATCTCGACTGGATCGCCTCGGCCGAGACCACCCGCTCGGCCGTGCCCAGAAAGCCCAGAACCGGCAGGGCCGGCCCCGGCAGGCGGACCAGCGCGTCGATCTCGCGAAAGGCCGCATCGGCCCAGGCAAAGCTCGGTCCGGCCAGACCAAGCTCGGGATGGGCCAGAAGATGCGCGATCATGCGCTCATACTGCGCCCGGTCCGAGGTCAGATCGTTGCCGTCAAAACCGGCCTCCAGCACATAGGGCTCGGCCTTGCTACCCGGCGCGCGGCGAAGCCCCAGCCCCAACGCCGTGCCGAACCGCGCAAGCAGGCGGGCCAGCGGCTGCATCCAGGGCTCAAGCGCGATGCCCCACATCGGCGAGGTGAACACCGCCGCCTGCACGCCCAGCCCGCGCAGCAGGGCGCGCAGCCCGATCGCGCCGCCCATGGAATGGGCGATCAGGACCCGCGGTCCGGGATGGGCGGAGACCTGCGGCAGCGCCAGCATGGCCGCCAGATCCTCCTGATACTCTGCAAAGCGCCCGACATGGCCGAGCATCGGATCGGGCGGCCGGGTCGAGAGCCCCTGGCCGCGCCAGTCGATCACCGCCGTGCCGAAACCCGCATCGGCCAGCAGGGTCATCACCTGGCCGTACTTTTCGACATATTCCGTGCGCCCCGGCAGAATCAGCGCCAGACCGCGCGGACCCCGCGGCGACAGCGCCACGCGCAGGCGGACCTCACCCGCGGTGACATACCAGGCCGTCGTCCCCTCAGGCGCGCCGGCGATCTTGGCGAAAAACGGCGCGGGCTGGGCCATCTGGTCGTGAGCCGGTTGCAGCGGTCCGGTCAGGCCAGCAGGCTGGCCAGTTTCATCGCCGCCCCCATATCGCCGGCCACTTTCAGCCGCCCGGTCATATAGGCCGTCGTCGCGTTCACCTCACCGTCGAGAATGCCCCGGAAGGTGTCGACATCCGCGGTGAGCGTGACCTCGGTGTCATCGTCGGCCGCGCGCACGCCATCGCCATCGATGACGATCGATCCCTCATCCTCAATGTGAAACTTTGCCGAGGCGTCGACCTTCTCGTCGCCCAGCTTTTCCTTCAGCGCCTCGACGGCCTGATCAATAACGTCGCTCATCTGACTTTTCCTTTCCGGACCCCACCGGGCCAGCTCCGACCCCACAAGCGCGGAGACCCTCTCGATTTCGTCGCAATCGGTGCTAATCTACCCGGCATGACCGAGCATGCAAAGATCGCGAGTCGCGCTGCCGTTGCGTCAGCGCTGTTTGGGGCGCTGGCCGGGCTCTGCTGGGGCCTGAGCAGCCCCGCAGCACTTGCCCAGAGCACCGATCCGGGCATCGATCCGGGCATAGATCCGATGTCGCCCGAGGAGGAGGCCGCCGAGGCCCCGGCCGAGACCGGCCCCACCCAGCGCCCGAGTGCCGAGGAAGAGCTTGCCGTGCTGCTGGAGGCGCTGCGCGACCCCGAGGCGCCGAACCCCGAGGCGATGGAAGAGCGGATTGTGGAGCTGTGGAGCCGCTCGGGCTCGGCCACCGCCGATCTCCTGTTGGAACGCGGGCGCGCGGCATTGGGCGCGCAGGAGCTTGGCATCGCCATCGGCCATCTGACCGCGCTGACCGATCATGCGCCGGATTTTGCCGAAGGCTGGAACGCCCGCGCGACGGCGTTTTTCATGATGGAGGAGTTCGGTCTGGCCATGGCCGACATCGAGCGGGTGCTGGAGCTGAACCCCGAGCATTTCGGCGCTCTGGCCGGGCTGGGGCTGATCCTCGATCAAACCGGCCGGCCCGAGGCGGCCCTTGCCGCGTTCCGGGAGGCACAGCGCCTCAACCCGCATCGCGACCAGATCAACCAGGCCGTGGACCGGCTTGCACCGGAGGTTGACGGTCAGCAGCTCTGACCCGCGCTGCGGCCGCCATTCACCGACCCCCAACCCATCCAATTTGCCAGCCGACGGTGCCTGAAGCCGCCATGTTCGACACTGCGCATCCCAGGGACGGCACCGTCACGTCGGTGCTGGGTCCGACCAACACCGGCAAGACGCATTATGCGATCGAGCGGATGCTGGCGCACCGGACCGGGGTGTTCGGGCTGCCGCTGCGGCTTTTGGCGCGCGAGGTCTATGACCGGATCGTGGCGCTGCGCGGCCCCTCGGTGGTCGCACTTGTCACGGGCGAGGAGCGGATCGTGCCGCCGCGCACCCAGTACTGGGTCTGCACGGTCGAGGCGATGCCCCTGGAGATCGGCGCCGATTTCGTTGCGGTGGACGAAATCCAGCTTTGTGCTGATCCGGACCGGGGGCATGTCTTCACCGACCGGCTGCTCAGCGCGCGGGGCCTGCATGAGACGCTGTTTCTGGGCGCCGAGACCATGCGCGGCCGGATCGCCACGCTGATCCCCGGCTCGCGACTGATGCGGCGCGAGCGGTTCTCCAAGCTGAGCTATGCGGGGTCCAAGAAGCTCTCGCGCCTGCCGGCCCGCTCGGCCGTGGTGGGGTTCTCGGTCGATGCGGTCTATGCGATGGCCGAGCTCTTGCGCCGCCAGCGGGGCGGGGCGGCGGTGGTGATGGGCGCGCTCAGCCCGCGCACCCGCAATGCCCAGGTGGCACTCTATCAGAACGGCGATGTGGATTACATGGTCGCCACCGACGCCATCGGCATGGGGCTCAATCTCGACATTCGCCATGTTGCGTTTGCCGGTCTTTCCAAATTCGACGGGCGCCGGTCGCGCCCCCTCCATGCCAATGAGCTGGCCCAGATTGCCGGGCGCGCCGGGCGCCATGAAAATGACGGCTCGTTCGGGGTGACCGGCGAGGCCGGCCCGCTTGACGACACGCTGGTTGCGGCCATCGAGCAGCACCGCTTTGCCCCGGTCACCCGGCTGCAATGGCGCAATGCGCGGCTCGAATTCGGCTCGGCCGAGGCGCTGATCGCCAGTCTGGAGGCCGCGGCCCCGCGCGACGACCTGATCCGGGCGCGCGAAGCCGACGATCTGGCCGCCCTGCGCGCGCTCTCCGCCGAGCCACAGATCGCGCCGCGGCTGCGCGAGGCCCGCGATGTGCGCCGGTTGTGGGATGTTTGTCAGATCCCCGACTTTCGCAAGGTCGGCCCTGGCGAGCATACCGAACTGCTGGCCCGGATTTTCGGTTTTCTCGCCACCGCTCCGGGGTATATTCCCTCCGATTGGCTGGCCGGGCAGCTGCGCCGCATTGATCGGTGCGACGGGGATATCGACGCGCTGTCGCGTCGTCTCGCCTATGTCCGGACCTGGACCTATGTTGCCCAGCGATCCGGCTGGGTTGAAGCGGAGGATGAATGGCGTGACGAGACACGCGCCGTCGAGGACCGGCTCTCGGATGCGCTGCATGCGCGTCTGACCCAGCGATTCGTGGACCGCCGCACAAGTGTGCTCGTCAAGCGCCTGAAGCAAAGGGAGAGGCTCGTGGCCGAAGTCGACAGCGGCGGCGCGGTGACCGTCGAAGGCCAGTTTATGGGCCGGCTGGAGGGGTTTCTCTTCCATCCCGACCCCGAAGCATCGCCCGATGAGGCGCGCAATCTGCGCTCGGCCGGCCGCGAGGCGTTGCAGGTCGAGTTCAACAAGCGCGCCGACCGGTTCTACAATGCCCCCGATCCCGAGATCGGGCTGACCGAGCAGGGCGGGCTGATGTGGGGCGCGCATGCGGTGGGGCGGCTTGCGCCCGGCCCCGATCCGTTTTCGCCCGAGGTGCGCGCCTTTGTCGATGAGGATGCCGCACCCGCGGTGTCGGAAAAGGTGACCCGCCGGCTCACCCATTGGATCAACCGCCGCATCGCGTTGCAATTCGAGCCCCTGATGAAGATGCGCGACGACGAGGCTGTGACTGGGCTTGCCCGGGGCGTCGCCTTCCGTCTGGTCGAGGCGCTGGGCGTGATCCCGCGCGAAGAGATTGCCGCCGACATCAAGGCGCTGGATCAGGACGCGCGGTCCGGGCTGCGCAAGCATGGCGTGCGGTTCGGCCAGTACACGATTTTCCAGACCGCAGTGCTCAAACCCGCGCCGACGCAGCTGCGCCTGGTGCTTTGGGGTCTGGCCGCGGGGCTGGAGGAGTTTCCCGAGGCACCGCCGCCCGGGCATGTCACCCTGGCCGCGCGCGAAGGCATGCCGGCGGGCTATTATGCCAAATCGGGCTATCGCGAGGCCGGAGAGCGGGCGATCCGCATCGACATGCTAGAGCGTCTGGCTGATATGATCCGCAGCCGCGACACCCGTGCCGGGTTTGAGGCGACGCCCGATATGCTGTCGATCACCGGGCTTTCGCTTGAGCAATTCGCGCTGTTGATGCAGGGGCTGGGCTATCAGGCCGAGCGGGGCGAGCGGCCCAAGCAGCGGCCGGCGCCGAAACCTGCCGCTGCGCGCCCAGGCGACGGTGGGGCGTCGCCAGCCTCCGATGCGCCCGTTGCGACCGATGGGCCCGACGCGCCCGAAGTGACTGCGGACCAGGCGGGGTCGACTGCTGCGGGCGAGGGCGCTTCCGGCATGGCGGAGGATGCGGCCTCGATGCCGCCGGCAGAAACTGCGCAGCCGCTCTCCGAGCCTGGCACCGTGGATGGCCAGGCCGATGGCGCCGCCACAGAAAGCGATCTTGCCACAACACCCCTGGCTGAAGATGCGGCCATGGCCGAGGCCGGGTCGGTGGGCATGCCGGACCAGGATGACCCCGAGGCAAGTGCCGCGCCTATCCAGACCGACGCGGACCAGACAGCAAGCGCTGAGCCCGACAGCGCACCGGGGTTGGCCGCCATCATGTCTGAGGATGGCGCGGGCCAGCCAGCCTCCGAACCCGCTGCCGCCGAACCACCTCACTCGGAACCCGCCGCCCCCGAGCCTATTGCTTCCGAACCGGCTGTCTCGGAATCTGCTGTGCCTGCTTCTAGTGAGCTAGAACCGCCGGCCTCGGAGGCGTCTGACCCGACCCGGAGCGGCCCGCCCGCATCCGATGTGGCCCCGTCCGACGTGGCCCCGCCCGACGTGGCCCCGTCCGACGTGGCCCCGCCCGATACGGTGGAGTCCGAGACGGCCCAATCCGAGACGGCCCAGTCCGACACGGCCCAATCGGATGGGGCGCAGTCCGATGCCGCGTTGTCCGATGCAGCGCTGTCCGATGCGGGGCACCTGGATGCAGAGCCCGAGGCCGCATCTCCAGATGAGGGCAGCGCACCCGCCGAAACCTCTGATTGGGTGACAGCCGATCCGGCCGACCCGGCCGACCCGACCGCGCCGGCCGAGATGGAGGTGTTCTACCTTTTCCGCTGGGTGCCGCAGCGGCGCGGCGCGGCGCGGCCTCGGCCCGATCGCGGGCGGCGGGGGAGCGATGCGCCCGCGCATCGACGCGAAGGCTCCGGCGGCCCGGCGGGCGCTGCCGACGCCAACACGACGCCACCCGGCGAAGACGGGGCGGCGGGCGAGCAGCAGCGGCGTCCTGGCGGGGGGCGCCGGCGCGGCAAGGGGCGCGCGTCACAATCCCAGGGCGAGGGGCCGGGCGCGGCATCGCAGGCGCGTGGCGGTCAGGGCGACCGGGGCACAAACCCCTCGGGCAAAGGCCAGCACACACGAAACCGTGACGAGGAGGCCCGCGGGACGGGTCCCCGGCGCGAGGAAAGCGGGCCCGGGGGCGGAAAGCGCGACAAGCAGCGGAACAAGGGCGGCGGGCGGCCGCGCGATGGCGGCAAGCCGGGCGACCGCAAGCCCGGCGATAAGGCGGGTCTGCGCACCTATACCGCGGCGCCGCCGGGCAAGACCGACAAGGCGCGCAAGCCCGAGGTCGACCCCGACAACCCGTTCGCCGCGCTGCTCGCCCTCAAGCAACCGCCCGAATGACCGCAATTGCGGTGAGCGGCCGCATGGAGCGCCCCGAATTGGGGGGAGGGCGCGCGCGGGGGTCCCGATGGGCGATGTGACCGACACAGCGGCGATGCGTCTCGACAAATGGCTGTTCTATGCGCGGTTTTTTCGCAGCCGCGGGCGCGCATCGGAGCTTGTCGAGGCAGGCCGTCTGCGCATCAATGGCGCACGGACCAAAAAACCGGGGGCTCGGGTGCGGCCGGGCGATGTGCTGACCTTTCCGCAGGCCGGGGCGATCCGCGTGGTGCGCATCCTCGCGATTGCCGCGCGGCGCGGTCCGGCGGTCGAGGCGCAGACGCTTTATTCGGATCTTGCACCGGCAGGCCTGACCGAGCCCTGCGATCCGCCCGTCTAGGCGCAGCAGAGGGTGGCGTCCGCGCGCCTGGGCGGCAGCGCCTCGGCCCGATGCATGTGAGCTTTGGGCGCGGGCGGCTGGGCTTGAACCCCCCTTCGGCGAGGCATACAAGTTTGGTGCACCGTGACGCGTGTGATCGTGCGGCCGGCACCCGGAGAGACGCAGATGACTTATATCGTGACCGACAATTGCATTGGCTGCAAGTATACCGACTGCGTCGAGGTCTGTCCGGTCGACTGCTTTTACGAAGGCGCCAACATGCTCGTCATCCATCCCGATGAGTGCATAGATTGCGGCGTGTGCGAGCCGGAATGCCCGGCCGATGCGATCCGTCCGGACACGGAGCCGGATATGGAGCGCTGGGTCGAGTTCAACCGCAAATACTCGATTGCCTGGCCCAATATTGTCTCGCGGCGCGACCCTCTGCCAGAGGCCGAAGACCTGGACGGCACCCAAAACAAGCTTGAGACGCATTTCTTAGAGGCACCGGGCGAAGGCGACTGACCCCGAAAACCGGTTCTGTCAGCCCTGTCAGGGCCTTGCCGCACCGCCGAACTCAGCCGTTTTGCACCGCAGCATCACGATGTGACGCAGCGGAACTGTAGTCCATTATTTACAAAGCTTCCAGAATCGCTCCCGCAGTGCTATATTATCGACACATTCGATGGATGACGGGCCGATCGGCCAACGCGTTCGTGGTTGGCCGATAGGTGTTTTTGCGCCGGTCGAGAAGAAGACATTGTCGCCTGGACAAGCCAGGTGCAAGGCGTGCATGCGCAGACCCTGTCCGGATCCGCAAGGGGAAAAGACACTGATGACAAAGACCAGACTCGACGGGAAGTCCGAGTTCCGACCCAACGACTATGTCGTGTACCCGGCGCATGGCGTCGGGCAGATCCTGCGCATCGAAGAGCAGGAGATTGCCGGCATGCGCATGGAGCTGTTCGTGATTTCCTTCGAGAAGGACAAGATGACGCTGCGGGTGCCGACGGCAAAGGCCAACTCGGTCGGCATGCGGTCGCTGTCCTCGCCGGACATCGTGTCTCGGGCGCTGGAAACGCTCAACGGGCGGGCCCGCGTGAAGCGCACGATGTGGTCGCGTCGCGCCCAGGAATACGAGCAGAAGATCAACTCGGGCGATCTGATCTCGATCGCCGAGGTCGTGCGCGATCTGCACCGCAATGACGACCAGCGTGAGCAGTCCTATTCGGAGCGTCAGCTCTATGAGGCGGCGCTGGAGCGTCTGACGCGCGAGGTCGCGGCGGTCAGCGGGCTCGACGAGGCCGGTGCGATGGCCGAGGTCGACGCCCTGCTTGAGCGGCGCGCGGCCTGAAGAACGGGTCCCCGGCGCGTGCCGGGGCCCAATCTTGATCACCGGTCGCGTCGCGCTGCGCCGGTCCTGATCTCTCCAAAAAAAAACCGCAAGATCTGCACCGGCGGTGCGCACATGGCGGTATCACGCCACGTGCAGGGCAGCTGTGGAGCGCCACTTACTCGCGCCGCAACAGCCCATCCACAAGCCATCCCGCACCGAGTTTCGGCACAAAGCTGCGGGTCAGCCGGTCAGGGTCGTAGGCGGAGGCCACCCAATCCTCCAACCCCTGTCCCGGTGCCGCTTCCGCCAGATAGCTGTCGAAGAAATGGTCCAGGATGCCGGTCTTGGCCGCGCGAATATGGCCATAGCGCAGGGCAAGCTGCCCCATCGCCTCGGCCAGGGGTTGCCCCTCGAGAAGATGCATGTGCAGGACCGACACGAAGCCCGCCCGGTCGGCGCCCGATTTGCAGTGATAAAGCACCGGCGGCTCGGCGGCGCGCATGGCGGCCAGGATCTGGGCAAACTCCTCGCGGCTGGGCAACTGGCGCGACCGCGCCGTGATCCGGTGAAAGCTGAGCCCGGCCTCGTTGCAGGCCTCGATCTCCAACGGCAGCGATCCGAACATCAGCCCGCCGCGCAGGCTGAGCACGCTGCGCCCGCCTTCGGTTGAAAACCGCCGGATCAGACCCGGCGAGGGCTGGGCCGCGCGCGCCGCGTTCGGCGACAACCAGTGATAGTTCGGATAGACCGCGCGAAAGACGCCGTGATCGGCAAACAGCATGTTGGCCCAGGCCGCAATGCGCTGCCCGCGGGTCTGCGGCGGGCCCGACCACCGCGCCGCATCACGGTCGCGTCTCGCTATCCGGCTGGCCGCGTCGCGACGAAACAGCATGAGCCAAACACACCCCTTGCACGTGCAACCAATCAGGCTGAGCTCGCAGAAATGCCAGGACATGGCGGCGTGCCAATCCGCCGCCCACATCCCGATCTGCGGCCAAGCCCCTACGATTTCTCCATGAGATTGTAAATGGGCGGTTCCGCGTCGCGTCTAGGGCAGCCCTGTGTCGATCCGATCTTCGCGCCCGGCTGCGACCGTTCCGTGTCAACCTTCCGAAAACCAAATTTGAATTAGCAACGTATCACCCAAAAGGAGAGTTTGAGATGCAGCACAGCGAAGACAAGCCGGCGCGCGTCCCGACCCTTGCCGATCGGACGCTTCTGATCGTCGATGAGGAGCGGAGCTTCACCGAAGGGCTCGCATCGGCGATGTTGCGCCGAGGCTTTGAGGTCGTGTGCGCCGCATCCGCCCGGGCCGCGTTCGATCTGATCGCGGAGCGCCCGCCGGCCTTCATGGTGACCGAGCTTCGCCTGCATGACGGCAGCGGGCTCGACATTGTCGAGGCCTTGTGCGCGGCCAGCCAGACCGCACGGCCGGTGATTGTCACCGGGTTCGGCGATGTGCCCACGGCCGTTGCGGCGGTGCGGGTCGGGGCGCTCGATTACATCTCAAAGCCTGCCTCGGCCGATGATGTGCTTGCGGCCTTGCTGGCGCCGCGCGGCGGCAAACCCACACCCCCGAAAAACCCCATGACCCCGTCGGAGCTGCGCCAGGC
>JBCBKN010000166.1:0-9392 GCA_038521775.1 Pseudomonadota bacterium
CCGCCGCAGCACTGGCCCAGGCCCGGACCCAGCGGCAGGCGCCGCTCGGCCCGTGCCCAGAGCGATCCGGCCAGCAGATCGCGCGCCCGCGCCGCCGCCTCCCATTCCAGCGCGCCGCCGCCGATCGTGCCCGACTGCCCGCGCGCCCAGACCAGCATCGCCGCGCCGGCCTCGCGCGGGGCTGAGCCCACGACCCCGGTCACCACGACCCGCACAACCACGCCATGGCGCGCGACGGCCAGGTCCAATGGCTCCAGCGCAAACCCTACCATGCGATGCCCCGCAGGCGATCGACCGCCGCAAGCGCCCGTTCCGGGGTGGCGGGCGCGTTGAGGGCAGGGTAGGCCTTACCGCATTGGGCAATGGCGTCCGACAGCGCCAGCCAGGCCGAAATCCCCAGCATGAAGGGCGGCTCGCCCACGGCCTTGGAGCGATAGATGCTGTCCTCGCGGTTCTCGCCCTCCCACAGCGCCAGGCGCAGATCGCGCGGCCGGTCCGAACAGGCGGGGATCTTGTAGGTCGAGGGCGCGTGCGTGGCGAGCCGCCCTTTTTCGTCCCAGACCAGCTCTTCCATGGTCAGCCAGCCTGCGCCTTGGACATAGCCGCCCTCGATCTGGCCTTTGTCGATGGCAGGGTTCAGCGAGGCGCCGCAATCATGCAGGATGTCGGCGCGCAGGATCCGGTTCTCGCCGGTGAGCGTGTCGAGCGCGACCTCGGTGACCGCCGCGCCATAGGCAAAGTAGAAAAACGGCCGGCCCTGGCCGCGCTGCCGGTCCCAATGAATCTTGGGCGTGGCGTAAAACCCTGTCGCCGACAGCGACACCCGGGCCATCCAGGCGGCATGCACCAGCTCGGCAAAGGGCAGCGTTTCGGCCCCGATCTCGACCATGCCGTTCGCAAACCGCACCGCCTCCGGATTGGTCTGCCAGCGCTCGGCGGCAAAGGCGGTCAGCCGGTCGCGGATCGTCTCGCAGGCCGCCTTGCAGGCCATGCCGTTCAGATCGGAGCCCGAGCTGGCTGCGGTGGCGGAGGTGTTGGGCACCTTGCCGGTATTGGCCGCGGTGATCCGCACCGCCTCCAGCCCGATCCCGAAGACCTCGGCCGCCACTTGGGCGACCTTTACATTGAGGCCCTGGCCCATCTCGGTGCCGCCATGATTGAGATGCACCGAGCCGTCTGTGTAGACATGCACCAGCGCGCCGGCCTGGTTGAGATGGGTCAGCGTGAAGGAGATGCCGAATTTCACCGGGGTCAGCGCAATGCCGCGCTTGATCACCGGGCTCTCGGCATTGGCGGCGCGGATCTCGGCGCGCCGGGCGACGTAATCCGAGGTCTCGGCCAGCTTTGCGACCAGCTGCGGCGCAAGATTGTCCTCCACCACCATCCCATAAGGTGTGGCCAGTCGACCGGGCCCGTAGAGATTGGCCTGCCGCACCGCCAGCGGGTCGAGCGCCAGGGCATGCGCGATCTCATCCATCACCCGTTCGATCCCCAGCATGCCCTGCGGCCCGCCAAACCCCCGGAACGCCGTGTTCGAGCAGGTATTGGTGCGCAGCCGCTCCGACCGGATCCGCACCGCCGGCAGGTGATAGGCATTGTCGGCATGCAGCATGGCCCGGTCGGCGACCGGCAGTGACAGATCGCGCGACCAGCCGCAGCGGACGAATTGCTCAAAGACCACGCCGGTCAGCCGCCCATCCGGGCCGAAACCGGCGCGATAGCGGATGCGGATCTCATGCCGTTTGCCGGTGATCACGAAGTCATCGTCGCGGTCATAGCGCATGCGGCAGGGGCGCCCTGTGGCCCGGGCCGCGACCGCACAGGCGATGGCAAGCGCATTGCCCTGGCTTTCCTTGCCGCCAAACCCGCCCCCCATCCGGCGCACTTCGGCGGTCACCATGGCAAACGGCGCGTCCAGCGCCTCGGCCACCTTGTGCTGGATCTCGGTGGGGTGCTGGGTTGAGGAAAAGACGGTCATCTCGCCGCCCTCGCCGGGCATTGCGAGCGCCGCCTGGCCTTCAAGGTAGAAATGCTCCTGCCCGCCGGCCTCGAGCACGCCTTCGAGTGAGTGCGGGGCGGCGGCAATGGCGGGCTCGGGGTCGCCCAACTGCCAGTCGAGCGGTTCTTCAAGCCGCGATCCGGCGGCCAGCGCGTCGTCAATGGTCAGGATCGGGGCGAGATCCGCATATGTCACCTGCGCCAGCCGGGCGGCATGCCGGGCGGCGTGATGCCCCTCGGCCACCACCAAAAAGATCGGCTGGCCGTGATAGAAGACCTCTTCGCGCGCCAAAAGCGGCTCGTCATGGGCCGAGGGCGAGGTGTCGCAGGGCCCGGGCAGATCCTCGGCTGCCAGTACCGCGACAATGCCGGGGGCGGCGCGCACCGCTGAGAGATCCATCGACGTGATCCGGGCCCGCGCCCGATCCGACAGCCCAAATGCGAGGTGCAAACAGCCCGCCGGGGCCGCGATGTCATCGGTATAAACCGCGCTGCCCGCAACATGGCGCGCGGCACTGTCATGGGGCTGAGCGCTTTGCACGCTCACGGGTCGGACCTTGAGGCGCGAAGACGCGCCAGCGTCGCGTCCATGAAGTGATCGTGCAGAAAACCGTCGCTTTCGTCAGTGATCGGGCGGCGCTTGCCATCGGCATGTTCAAAGTCGAGATGAAAGAACCCGAAATCGCTTTCGTCGCTGCCCTCAAGATCCCCGGTGCCATCCAGGACATTGAGAAGCTCGAACATCATCGCTTCCAAAGCATCGTAGACGATATGACGGATGGCTGCGCGATCGGCGTCGTCGAGCTTTTCAAGAAGGGCAGGGGCCGATTGGGAGAGCGCCGATGTGAGCGGATCCGAGGGCGTTCCATTGTCGCGATCCAGGATCGCCTGAACGCGGGCGCGTTCATCTGGATCGAGGCGCGCCAGGAAGGATGGATCGAAATCGAGCAGTGTCTTGAGCGCTTCGGCTTCGGTCTGGCCGGGATGCCGCGCGCTTTGCTCGGCCGAGGCCAGCGCCTCATCGGCATATCTGTGAACCATTTCCGCCATGGCCTGGGCGAAACGCTGTGGGGTCATGCCGCGCCCCGGCCGACCAGGCGGGTTTCCGAAAGGGTGCGCTGATCCTCTTCGAAAAATTTTCGCAAGAGATTGGCGGCGATGCGCAGCCGGTAACCCGCGGAGGCGCGCATATCCGAGATCGGCTGGAAATCCTGCGCAAAGCCTGCGGCGGCAGCGGTAGCAACGGTCTCGGCCGTCCAGGGCTGGCCGGTCAGCGCGGTCTCGACATGGGTGGCGCGTTTGGGAATGCCGGCCATGCCTCCAAAGGCAATGCGCGCCCCGGCCACCAGGCCGTTTTCGACCTGGATCGAGAAGCACCCGCAGACCGCCGAGATGTCCTGATCGAAGCGCTTGGAGATCTTGTAGCAGCGCAGCCGGTCCTCTTGCGCAGGGATGAGGAGGCTTTCCACGATTTCGCCCGGCGCACGGTCCTGACGGCCATAGTCCAGGAAAAAATCCTCCAGCGGGATCTCGCGGCTGGCGGTGGGGCCGGACAGGCGCAGCCGGGCGCCAAGGGCGATGAGGGCGGGCGCGCTGTCGCCGATGGGCGAGCCATTGGCGATATTGCCGCCCAAGGTGGCGGCATTGCGCACCTGTACCGAGCCATAGCGGCGGATGAGCTCGGCAAAATCGGGATGCCGCCCGGCCATCAGCCCGCGCAGCCGGGCCAGGGTGACCCCGCCGCCGACACGCAGCCCTTCAGAGGTTTCCTCGACGCGCTGAAGCTCCGCCACCCGATGCAGAAAGATCGCCGGCGTGACATCGCGCATCGACTTGGTGACCCACAGCCCGACATCCGTGGCCCCGGCGATCAACGTGGCATCAGGGGTTTCGGCCAGAGCCCGGCGCAGCCCGGCCACCGAGGCCGGGACCACGCCGCCCGCAACCTCCAGATCCTGGCTGTGCTGCAGCGCGCTCAATGCCGCGGCATCTTCGGCCATCCAGGGCGCGGGCGGGGCATCGGTGACGGCTTCGGCGGCCGCAACGATCGGACCATAGCCGGTGCAGCGGCAAAGATTGCCGGCGAGCACATTGTCCCAATCCTGGCGTCCCTGATGGCGTGCCGCGACCAGGGACATCACGATCCCGGGCGTGCAGAACCCGCATTGCGCGCCGTGCAGCGCGACCATGGCCGCCTGTACGGGATCGTCGCCGCCCAGCCCCTCGACCGTGCGGACCGATTTGCCCTCCAGCTGGGGCAGGAACAGGATGCAGGCATTGACCGCCTCGGGCATCAGCCGGCCCTGTTCCAATCGGCCGAGAATGACGGTGCATGCGCCGCAATCGCCCTCATTGCAGCCTTCCTTGGTGCCGGTCAGCCGGCGCGTCTCGCGCAGCCAGTCGAGCAGCGTCTGCGTTGCCGGGGGCCGGTCGAGCCGCACGACTTCACCATTGAGCAGGAAGGTCAGGGGCCGCATTCACGAGCCCCGATAGGTCGAATAGCCATAGGGCGAGAGGAGGAGCGGCACATGGTAATGCGCATCCTCGGTCAGGCCAAAGCGGATCGGGATCTGGTCGAGAAAAAGGGCCTCGTCCTGCACCAGCCCGGCTGTGCGCAGATAGGCCCCGGCAAAGAAGACAAGCTCATAGACCGTGGGTTCACAGGCCGGGCCGTCGAGCAACGGGGCGTCGGTGCGCCCGTCGGCATTGGTGACGGTCTCGGCCAGCTTGCGGTGGCTGTTGCCCGACAGGCGATAGAGCCAGATCGCGATGCCCGCGGCGGGGCAGCCACGCGCGGTGTCCAGAACATGTGTCGTCAACCGTCCCACAGCGCCCCCTGCGTCTTCGCCGTATCTCGACTCATTTGCGCCGGGTATGCAAGCGCTTCTGCTGCGAAGTTGGGCAGTTCCCGGCCCGCGAAGCGCCTCCGTGCCCCAATGCCCAAAACACAAGCATTCAGCATTGGGGCACTCCGCATCAAGGCAGTTAGAGTTAAGGCACCCAGGATTGGGGCACTCAGCGCTGGGGCACCACCTCGGCGCCGCGCGCGGCGGGCTCCTCATCGACAAGCTCGGCCGGAAATCCGGGGGCGGTGACGGTCAGACCCGACGCGTCCTCAAGCCGTCGGATAATGTTGGGCGACCATTCGCGCGGCCCGTAGCGGTCCTGCGCCTCGTCAAAAAGCCGGATGAGAAGCGGCGAAAGCTCCAGCGGCAGCCCGTGATCCTCGGCGATCGCCTGAAACAGCCCGATATCCTTGAGCACCAGATCCATGGTGAAGCTGATATCGCGCGAGCCGTTGAGGATCACCTGGCTCTCGGTTTCATGCACGAAGGAGTTGCCCGAGGAGATGCGGATTGCCTCATAGGTGGTGTTGAGATCGATCCCCGCGGCATGGGCGGTGGTCAGCGCCTCGGACAGCGCGACCAGATGGGCGGTGGCCAGATAGTTGGTCAACACCTTCAGCACCGAGGCGCTGCCCAGGGGGCCGGTATGCAGCACGCGCCGTCCCAGAATGGTGAGAACCGGCAGGGCGCGCTCAAAGGTCTCGCGCGGGCCGCCGGCAAAGATCGAGATATTGCCCGTTGCCGCACGGTGACAGCCGCCCGAAACCGGGCATTCCAGCGCCTGCGCCCCGGTGGCGGTGACCAATGCGGCCAGCCGTGCGATCTCGGACGCGTCGGTCGTGGACATCTCCGCCCAGATCTTGCCAGGGCCAAGCCCGCCCAGCAGACCGTCGGGCCCTTCAACCACCGCGGCGCAGGCCGCGGGCGAGGGCAGGCAGGTGATCAGAAAATCGCACGCGCTGGCCATGGCTGACGGGCTGTCGCCCCAGCCCGCACCCTGGGCCAGGAAGGGTTCGGCCGTCTCGGGGTCGAGGTCGCGCACCACCACATCCGCCCCGTTGTGGATGAGATTGCCGGCAAGCTTGCCGCCGACATTGCCCAGCCCGATGAACCCGATCTTCATGCCGCGTCTCCCAAGATGCTGTGCCCCAGGACGCGCTGGCCCCAGATGCTGAGGACAGGCTTGGCACATCCCCCGGGGCTTCGCTAGTGTTGCGCCATGCCCGAGCCGCGATTCATCCATCTGCGCACGCACACCGCCTATTCGCTGCTGGAGGGGGCAATTCACGTCAAGGCGCTGCCCGGTCTGGCGCGGGCCGCGGACATGCCGGCAGTGGCGGTCACCGACAGCAACAACCTCTTTTGCGCGCTGGAATTTGCCGAAAAGGCGGCGGCCGAGGGGGTGCAGCCCATCATCGGCTGTCAGCTGGCGCTCGCCTATACCGCCGCCCCGCCCGGCGGGCGGGTGCCCGACCCCGCGCCGCTGGTGCTGCTGGCACAAAACGAGGCCGGCTACCGCAACCTCATGGCGCTCTCCTCCCAGGCCTATCTCGACGCAGCCGGCGGGCTGGCCCATGTCGATCTTGCGACGCTGTGCGGGCATGCGGAGGGCATCATCTGCCTCTCGGGCGGGGCGGAGGGGCCGCTGGGCAGGCTGATTGCCGCCGGCAAGACCGCCGAGGCGGGGGCCCTGTCGGGACGGCTGGAGGCCGCCTTTGCCGACCGCTACTACATTGAGATCCAGCGCCACGGGCCGGACAATCAGGGCCGAACCCCGGCGCAGGAGGCAACCGAACCCGGGCTGGTGCAGCTGGCCTATGCGCGGGATCTGCCGCTGGTGGCCACCAATGATGTCTATTTCGCCTCGGCCGATCTTTTTGATGCCCATGACGCGCTGATCTGCATTGCCGAGGGGGCCTATGTCGACCAATCGGCCGCGCGGCGGCATCTGACGCCGGAGCACCGGTTCAAAACCCCAGACGAAATGGCTGATTTGTTTGCCGATCTGCCCGAGGCGGTGGAGAATACGGTCGAGATTGCGCGTCGCTGCGCCTATCGCCCGCGCAAACGCGCCCCGATCCTGCCGCGCTTTGCCCAGGATGAGGTCGAGGAGCTGCGCCGCCAATCCCGCGCCGGGCTCGCCGCGCGCCTCGCCGCGGCCCCGCCGGCCGAGGAGGTCGCCGTTTATGAGGAACGGCTGGCCTATGAGCTCTCGGTCATCGAGCGGATGGCGTATTGCGGCTATTTCCTCATCGTCGCCGATTTCATCAAATGGGCCAAGGATCAGGGCATTCCGGTGGGGCCTGGCCGCGGCTCGGGCGCGGGCTCGGTGGTGGCCTGGGCGCTGACGATCACCGATCTCGACCCGCTGCGCTATGGCCTCCTCTTTGAGCGCTTCCTCAACCCCGACCGCGTCTCGATGCCCGATTTTGACATCGATTTCTGCATGGACCGGCGCGAGGAGGTGATTGCCTATGTGCAGGAGAAATACGGGCGCGACCGGGTGGCCCAGATCATCACCTTCGGCGCGATGCTCTCCAAGGCAGCGGTGCGCGATGTCGGCCGGGTGCTGCAAATGCCGTTCGGCCAGACCGACCGGCTCTCCAAACTCATCCCCATCGAGGGGGTAAAGCCCGTCTCCATCACCAAGGCGCTGGCCGATGAGCCGCGGCTGCGCGAGGAGGCCGCGCGCGAGGAGGTGGTCGCGCGCATGCTCGACATTGCCGGCAAGCTGGAGGGGCTTTACCGCAACGCCTCGACCCATGCGGCCGGGGTGGTGATCGGCGACCGGCCGCTGCAGGAGCTGGTGGCGCTTTACCGCGATCCCAAATCCGACATGCCGGCGACCCAGTTCAACATGAAATGGGTCGAGGAAGCCGGGCTGGTGAAGTTCGACTTTCTGGGGCTCAAAACCCTCACGGTCATTCAGAACGCCCTCGACATTATGGCCGCGCGCGGGCGCACGCTCGACATTGCCGCCATCCCGCTCGACGACGAAAAGACCTATGCGCTTTATTCGGCCGCGGCGACGGTGGCGGTGTTCCAGGTGGAATCGGCGGGCATGCGCGACGCGCTGCGCCAGCTCAAACCGACCTGCATCGAGGATATCGTGGCGCTGGTCGCGCTTTACCGCCCCGGCCCGATGGAGAACATCCCCAAATTCTGCAACGTCAAGAACAAGCGCGAGCCGCGCGAACGGCTGCATCCGCTGATCGACGACATCCTCGACGAGACCCAGGGCATCATCGTCTATCAGGAGCAGGTGATGGAGATCGCCCGCAAGATGGCGGGCTATTCCCTTGGCGGCGCCGATCTTTTGCGCCGCGCGATGGGCAAGAAGATCAAGGAGGCAATGGATGCCGAGCGGCCCAAATTCCTGGCCGGGGCGGCCGAGAACGGGGTTCAGAAAGCCAAGGCGCAGGAGGTCTGGGACCTTTTGGACAAGTTTGCCAATTACGGCTTCAACAAATCCCACGCCGCGGCCTATGCCCTGGTCAGCTATCAGACCGCCTGGCTGAAGGCCAATCACCCGGTCGATTTCATGGCCGCGGTGATGAATTGCGACATCCACCTCACCGACAAGCTCAAAACCTATGCGCAGGAGATCTCGCGGCTGGAAATCCCGCTGGTGCCGCCCTGCGTGAACCGCTCTGCCGCCAAATTCACCGTGGATGGCGACCGGGTGGTCTATGCGCTGGGCGCGCTCAAGAATGTCGGGCTCGATGCGATGCGGCTCATCGAGGAGGCGCGGGCCGATCGCCCCTTCGAGACGCTCTTTGATCTGGCCCGCCGGGTCGATCTGAAACGGGTCGGCAAGCGCCCTTTGGAGATGCTGGTGCAGGCCGGCGCGCTCGACGCGCTCGATGCCAACCGGCGGCGGGTCTATGACGGGCTGGACGCGCTCATCGGCTATTCCTCGGCCGTGCATGAGGCGCGCGCCTCGTCCCAGGTCTCGCTTTTTGGCGAGGGCGGTGCGGATATTCCCGAACCCCGCCTGCCGATGCCGGAGGATTGGCTGCCCATGGAGCGGCTGGCCGGTGAGCAGCTGGCGGTGGGGTTCTATCTCTCGGGCCATCCGCTCGATGATTACATGGCGCCCCTAAAGCGCCGCGGCATCCTCACCTATGCCGAGCTGTGCATCCGGGCCGCGCAGGGCACTGCGGTCGCCCGCATCTCCGGTGCCGTGGCCGGGCGGCAGGAGCGCAAATCGGCCCGCGGCAACCGCTTTGCCTTTGTCCAGCTTTCGGACCCGACGGGGATTTACGAGGTGACGGTCTTTTCCGACACCCTTGAAGAGGCCCGCCCGCTTTTGGAGGCGGGCAATGCGGTGGTGCTGACGGTCGAGGCCGAGGCTCAGGGCGACCAGGTCAAGCTTCTCGCGCGCAAGGTCGAGGCCGCCGAAGCGGTGGCTGCGCGGGCCGGTGGCGCCGGGCTCAGGATCCATGTCACCGATGCGGGCGGTCTTCAAAGCGTGAAGCGGCGCTTGATGGAGGCGCCGGCGGTGCCGGGGCTGGCGCCCGGACCGGTCACCTTGGTGCTGAGCGCGAC
>JBCBKN010000167.1:0-9368 GCA_038521775.1 Pseudomonadota bacterium
CCAAGCTCGGGCGCCGCCGCCCCCAGCACGACAACGGCGCCGGCAAGCCGTGCGGTTGCCTGGGGATCACCGGTGATCCCCAGGCAACCGCACGGCTTGCCGGCGCCGTTGTCGTGCTGGGGGCGGCGGCGCCCGAGCTTGGCGGGCTGCGCCCGGGCCCGGGCGGGGGGCTGGTGCCCTCCGCGCTGCTGCAGGCGCTGGCCTTTGCCCAGCTCGAGGCGGGCCTGGTCCCGCGCCGCCCGGCATGGACCGGCTGGGCCGAGCCCCTGGCGGCGTTGCTCGCCAGCCTGCTGGCCGGGCTCGCCGCGCTGCGCCTGCCGCCTTTGGCCGGGGCCGGGGCCGTGGCAGCGCTGGTCCTGGCCGGGGCGGGTGCCGCGCTCCTTGCCACCAGCCGCTCGCTGATCCTGGTCGACCCGCTGGTGCCGGCGATCTCAACGGCGCTGGTCTTTGCACTCGCAGCGCTTTGGGTGGCGGCCCGGTCCCGCCGGCAGGCGGCGCGGATCCGCGCGGCCTTCGAGCAGCATCTGGCCCCCGATGTCGTGCACCGCATTGCCGAAACGCCAGGTGCGCTGCGCCTGGCCGGTGAGCGGCGCGAGATCACCGCGCTGTTTTCCGACATCGAAGGCTTCACCGCGATGACCGAGCGCGCGGCACCCGAGGCGCTCATCGCCCTCCTGGACCGGTATTTCGACGGCATGGCGCGGATCGTGGTCGCCCATGGCGGGATGATCGACAAGATCGTGGGCGATGCCATCCATGCCTTCTTCAACCTGCCGCTCGACCTGCACGGGCATCCGCAGGCGGCGTTCGATTGCGCCTGCGAGATGACCGCCTTTGCCGAACGGCTCGGCAGTTCGCCGGCGGCCCGGGCGCTGGGGATGGGCCGCACGCGGATCGGCATCGAAACCGGCCCGGTCATCGCGGGCAATGTCGGGGGCGCGCGCAAGCTCGACTACACCGCGCATGGCCCGGCGGTGAACGCCGCTGCCCGGCTCGAGGCGGCCAACAAGCAGATCGGCAGCGCGGTGCTTTTGGGTCCGGTCACGGCGGCGGCGGTGTCGCCTGAGGCATTGATGCCGCTGGGGCCGCAGACGCTGCGCGGCTTTTCCGCGCCGCTGGCACTGGCCACGCCCTGGCCCGAGGCGTTGGATGCAGAGGCGCGCGCGGCCTGGCGCCGTGCCGTGGCCGAGGGCGATGCGGCGGTGCTGGAGGCGATCGCCGGGTCTCATGCCGATCTTGGGGTGCTGGCCGAAACCGCCCGACGGTTTGGCGCCCGAACCAGGACCGGATAGCAGCACCGGCCCGGGCCCCGGCGCCCTATCTGGCTGCGCCCGGTCGCCTCAGCCCAGCAGCGCCAGGGCCGCGGCCACCCGTTCGGGCGACCAGCGGCTGGGGGGCGAGGGGGGCGCGCCGGGGGCGGCAAACTCGGTCCCCTCGCCGGCGGTCAGCACCACCTCCGCCCCGCCCGCGGCGACCGACACCGAGCCGCGCGCGGCAAACACGCCGAAGGGCGAGATGCTGGGCCCGGCAAAGAACCGGGTGCCGCGCACCGCGATCAGACCATACGCGCCGTCGACTGTGAGCGGTTCGCCCGGGGCCGTGCCCTCGCGGTCAAAGAGGATCGCGCCGCTCGACAGCGAGATCTCACCCCCCGCATCGACGATGTAGCGTTCGATCTGCACCTCGGTCGCGGCACCCAGCCGCAGCGTGGTGCGCGCGCCCAGCGCCAGGGTCATCCGGCTCGCCTCGCCCGTGCGCACAAGATCGCCCACATAAACCGCCGCCCCCATGGCAAGCTCGCGGGCCCGCTCGGCCAGCATCGCGCGCGCAGCCCCGGTCAGCGCCGCCACCGCGCCGGCCTGATCGGCCGGCCAGTCGCGCGGATCTGCGAGCGCCTCGGCGCGGCGATCGTCCGGGTCGGCGGTCTGGGCACGGCCCGGCAGCCCGCCCAAAAGCAGCGCCGGCAGCGCCAGGCCCAGCCAGCGCCGCTGCGGGCTTTCCAGCCGGTCCGCGCGCCCGCCGCCTTGCGCATCCACCGGGTCGCCGCTCGATCTGCGCTTCATCCGCGCCTCCGTTCTTTGGGGATGTGCCATCTCCAGACTAGCGCCTTTCCGCCCCTTGTGGGAACCGCAAGCCGCGCCGAGGCCCGCCCGCGGCATCTTGCAATTCCATGACAAATTGTTAACTGGGCTGCACGCGCCCATCGTCTAGAGGCCTAGGACACCGCCCTCTCACGGCGGCAACACGGGTTCGAATCCCGTTGGGCGTGCCAGATCCCCCATCATCATCCGGCCATCTCCATCAAGGCGCCCTTCAGCGCGTCGGCCTCGCCGATTGTCGCCGTGGCCACGCTCAGCACGCCTTTGGAGGCCTTTTCGGCCGCGCAGAGCGCCGCATGGGCCGAGCTGGCATCGGCAAGCCCGGCCGTGGCCACGCCCATATCGACCAGAATGCCGGTGCCGGCCGCGATGCCCTTGACCAGCCGCGAGGTGCCGTCATCGAGCGCCTTCACCCGTTTTTTGAGCGGCTTGACCGATTTTTCCACTGCCGCGATCCTGGCCGCCCGCCCGGCGGCGGTGTTGACCAGGCTGTCGAGCGCCTTTTCAAGCTTGCGGATGCGCTTTCCCGCCGGGCTTTTCTGTGCCGCAACCGGGTCGAGCGCCGCGGCCGGCAGGCTTTTCTTCAGCGCCGCCATCTTGTCCATCACCCGACCGATGAGATCTTGCGATTCCCGCATGCCGTAGGAGATGTACTCGACCTGCTCCTCCAGGATCTTTGCATGCTCCTTGGCCTTGGCCAGGGTCGGCACGATGTCGACGCCGACCAGCCGGTTCACCGCGGTGCCGCCGATCTCCTGGGCGGCCGCGCTCTTGGTCGCTGCGCGCTGCTCGGCCGCCAGCTTGCGGTAGTTCTTCTCAACCCCCTCAAGGCAGTCGATCAACAGCGCGGCGCGGGTCGAGGCCGACGCAAAATGCTCGCCGATCTGCTGGGACACCGACAGGAAGGACCGCACGAAGCCATAGATGGCAAGGCCCTGCGTGCCCGGCAGGGCGATCGCCGCGGCGCTCAGCCCGGTCAGCGCCACCTTGTTGACGATGTCGATGCTGTCGGCCTTCATGCGCCTTGCATAGGAATCGGCGATCTTGCCCTGCAGCCCCAGCCGCTTGAAGATCCGCGCCGGCACCTTGGCCTGTTCGGTCCGCATCGCCTCAAGATGCCGCTCGATGATCTTTTCCATCTGGCTCAGCGTGCGTTTGTCGGACCGGCCGAACCGTTTGGCCAGAAGCAGCCGCAGCTCCTTGTCGCAGGCAGCGACGGCTGCATCGAAGGCGTCGGCATAGCCGCTGTGCAGCAGCGCATCGGCCTTGCGGTCGGCCAGCTCGTCGACCACCGCCTGCAGGAGGTGGATTTCGACGCGGACGCTCCGAATGTCCATATTGTGGAAATCGTAAAGGCTGTCGGTCAGGGCCTTGCCGAAATCGCGCTTATAGACCAGCACCTGGCGGCTGCCGCCGGCGGCGAGCTTGGCCTCCGCCGCATCGGCCAGTTTGACCAGCGCCTCCAGATCGGTCTGGATGGCCTTGAGCCGTTTGGGCAGCCCGCGCAGCCGGCTTGCCGCCTCGCCCGATGCGGTGGCGGCGCAATCGCGCAGAACGGCGAGTGCGGCGGCAAGGTCGATGGCCGACCGGCCGCCCTGAGCGGTTTTGAGCGATTTGAGCGCGCGCGTCATCTCGCCCTGGCAGCGCGGCGCGGTGGGATGCGGCCAGGCGGTTTTCCACCAACTTGAGGTGAGCGTGGGGCGCGGCCGCTTGCGCAGCGCTTTGTCATCGAAATCGGCAACCGGTCCAGGCATGTTCGGCTCTTTTGCATTTGCGGCCGCAGGCATGCTGCCGCTTCGTTGCGCAAGAGCCTAGGAACCGCGCCGTGGCGCCGATGTGCCGGCTGGCACGCGTGCGGCCCCGCGCTGTGCGTTCGGTCGCAGGGCGACCTGGGGCGGCAACGGCCAGTGCCAGGGCGCGGTTCTGGCGGGTTTATCCGCGCGCCAGAAGGTCGCGGTAAAGCGTCAGGGTTGCGGTTTGCATTGCCGCGACGGAGTAGCGCTCGATCACCCGCTGGCGGCCGGCCGCGCCCATCCGCATCGCATCGTCTTCGGGCAGGGTGAGCGCTGCGCGCACCGCCTCGGCCAGGGCGGCGACATTGCCGGGCGGCACCAGCCAGCCGGTTTCGCCGGGCGCCACGGTCTCGCGCGCCCCGCCATGATCCGACGCGATCACCGGCTTTCGCATCGCCTGGGCCTCGACCGCGGTCCGCCCGAAGGCTTCGGGCTCCAGCGAGGGGCAGACCACCGCCGAGGCGAGCTTCAGCGCGGCGGGCATGTCGGCCACCGGCCCGACCAGGGCGACGTCCCGTGCCAGGCCCAGCCGCTCGGCCCGCCGCCGGATCTCACCGGCAAACTCCCCCTGCGCATCGCCGCCGGCACAGACGATCCGAAACTCGGGCCCGGCACCGGCCTGGGCGTCGCGAAGCTGGGCTGCGGCGTCCAAAAGCCAGAGATGGCCCTTCCAGCGGGTCAGCCGCGCAGGCAAAAGCAGGATCGGCCGCGGGTCGGCATCGCAGCCCCAGGCATCGAAAAGCGTCGAAAGACGGTCGGCGCCAACCCGATCGGGGTCAAACAGCGCCGGATCCGCGCCGCGCGGGATCGTCACGATCTGGTCGGCGGACACCCTGTGGCGGCGCCGGATCAGATCGGCGATGAAGCCCGAGATCGCGATCACCGGACGCCCCCGCGCCAACACCGAATTGTAAAACCGCTTGCCCGGCAGACCTTCCGAATAGGCCCCGTGATAGGTGGTCACAAACGGCACCCGTTCGGCCCGCGCGGCAAAGAACCCCGCCCAGGCCGGGGCCCGGCTGCGGGCATGCAGAATGCTCACCGCCTCGTTGCGCAGAACCTCGCGCAGCCGGGCGATGTTGCGCAGAATCGCCACCGGCCCTTTGCCGGCCATGGGCAGGCGCACCAGGCGGCCACCGGCGCGGCGAAGCGCCGGTTCCAGCCGGCCGCCCTCGCTTGCCACCAGGGCCTGGCCGCCCGCTTCGGTCACCGCGGCGGCGATTTCGATTGCCCCGCGCTCGACGCCGCCTTCCTCAAGCCGCGGCACAAGTTGCAACACGGTGAGCGGTAGGGCATTTTCGCCCGACCCCTCCAACCCGGCAGATGACATGCGCGCTCCCGAAATCCTCAGCACAGACGATGGCCGACGCATCGCCTATCACAGAACTCGCGCCCAAGGCGAGGGCGTCGCGTCTCCCGGCGTGGTGTTTTTGGGCGGTTTTCGCTCCGACATGACGGGGACCAAGGCGATCTATCTTGAGAGCTGGGCGCAACGGCGCGGCCGGGCATTCCTGCGCCTTGACTACACCGGACATGGCGCCAGTTCTGGCGCTTTTCTCGATGGCTGCATCGGCGATTGGGCACAGGACGCGGCCGACGCAATCGGCGCGCTGACCGAGGGGCCGCAGATCCTTGTGGGCTCCTCCATGGGCGGGTGGATCGCGCTTTTATGCGCACAGCGGATGCCCGCGCGCCTTGCCGGGCTCGTGGGCATTGCCGCCGCCCCCGATTTTACCGAAGACAGTATGTGGGACGGGTTTTCCGCCGCACAGCGCGCCGCGTTGGAAACGGATGGCCAGGTGGCACTTCCTTCGGAGTATTCCGACGAGCCCTACATCATCACCCGGCGGTTGATCGAGGATGGCCGCCAGCATCTGGTCTTGCGCCGGCCGCTGGTCTTGCCCGTTCCGGTGCGGCTGTTGCACGGCACCGCCGATGCCGATGTCGCGCTGTCGGTCCCGCTGCGCTTGCTCGCGCATGCCCAATGCGCCGACATGCGGCTCACCCTCCTCAAAGATGCCGACCACCGCTTGAGCGGTCCGCGCGAGCTTGCCCTGATCGCGCAGGCGGTCGAGGAGGTGAGCGGCGCCGATCCGGCCAGCACCGCTTGACCCGGCGATCTGCCGCGGTTGCCAGCATGCGCCGCCGCGATATATGCCCAGCGCAGAACAGCACAAGGCGCGGCGGATGACCGAGGACAGGCTTCAGGACCACCCGCAGCGCTATGCGCTGACCAATGAGCTGCATGCCAGGCCGTTTCCGGAGCTGACCGCACCCTGCCGGGCGGTGGTGCTGGCCGTCAAGCAGCCGGTCAATGCCGCCAATCGCGACCCCGAGGCCGACCGGGCCCATCTGCGCGATCTTTTGGACCGCCATGGTGCGACCCACCCGCCGCCGGGCGGCAATCATTTCTCGGGCCGGCTTGGCCGGCATTGGCTGAAATGGGAGCGTCATACCGAGTTTGTCACCTATACGATCTATGCCGAGGGGGTGGCCGATGCGCCCTTCACGGGCTCGGTCTTTTCAACCTTTCCGCGCGATTGGCTGGACCGGGCGCCGGGCAAGGTGCTCACCTCGGTGCTGGTGCGGGTCGAGCCCGTCGAAGACGTCTCTGCGGTCACCAAGGAGGATCTGAGCCGGGTGCAGGCCTGGTTTGTGCCCGAAAGCCTGGCGATGTCGCGGGTCGTCGATCAGCAGGCGGTGGTGGCGAGCGATTTTCGCATCGACCCGGCCGGGCATGTGCGCGTCGCGGCCCTGGTCGAGCGGGGGATCGGCCAGCGCCGGCTGGGCCGCATCGTGCAACGCCTGGTTGAGATCGAGACCTACAAATCGATGTCGATGCTGACCCTGCCGGTTGCACGGCAGGTCTCGGGGCGGGTGGCCGAGCTCGATGGCGAGATGTCGGCCTTGGTCGCCGGCATGGCGGCAGGGCAGGGGGGCGAATCGCAGACCCTCGACCGGCTGCTTGCGATGTCGGCCGAGATCGAGGCGCTCTCCTCCTCATCGGCCTTCCGCTTTGGCGCGGTCGAGGCTTACGGCGCCATCGTGCAGCAGCGCATCGAGGTGCTGCGCGAGGAGCGGATCCAGGGCCGCCAGACCTTCGAGGAGTTCATGCTGCGCCGCTTCGACCCCGCAATGCGGACCTGCCGTTCGGCCAAGCACCGGCTCGACGAGCTCTCGCAGCGCGCCACCCGGGCAGCGACGCTTTTGCGCACCCGGGTGGAGGTCAATATCGCCGCCCAGAACCGCACCTTGCTGGAAAGCATGGACCGGCGGGCCGCCCTGCAATTGCGGCTTCAGGAAACTGTCGAAGGCCTGTCGGTCGTGGCCATCAGCTATTACGCCGTCAGTCTTGCGGGCTATGTGATCGCGCCGGTGGCCGACCGCATCGGGGTCGACAAGACGGTGCTGCAGGCGCTGCTGGCGCTGCCGGTGATTGCGGCGGTGTGGTGGATGGTGCGCTCGATCCGCCGGCGGGTCGCCCGCCGGGGCTGAGCGTCTTCTCAGGCATCTGGAACGGTCAGCGGATGGGCATCGCTGCGTTCGGGCGCCGTCCTGCATGGTGCCAGCGCCGTCCTGCATGGTGCCAGCGTCCTGCATGGTGCCAGCGCGGTCCTGCGTGGTGCAGGCGCGCATGATTGGACGCTATGATTGCGCGCTCCCGGTATGATTGCGCGCTGCGGTCTCTCACCGGGCCACCCATTCCGCCAAGAGATCGTCGCCGATCCGACGCTGGGCGACCAGCCTGAAGCCCGGCGCATCGGCAAGATGTGCCAGGCCGAACGCCGCGATGCCCGGCACGCCGTCCCCGCCGATCACGCGGCCGGCCGTCACGCAGACCAGCTGGTCCACCAGCCCTGCTTCGATCAGGCTGGCGGCAAGCTGGCCGCCGCCCTCGCACAGAAGCCGGGTTATGCCGCGGGCTGCGAGCGTGGCCAGCATGCCCGCCGGGTCGAGCTTGCCATCCGGGCCCGCGGCGCAGCTGATCAGCGTGGCGCCCGCAGCGGCAAACGCCTCGGCCCGGGCCGGGTCGGCCCCGGCAAGATGCAGGATCCAGAGCGGCTGCTGGCGCGCGGTTCTCAGCAGCTTTGCCCCTGGCGGCAGGGTCAGCAACCCGTCGGCCAGCACCCTCACCGGCGAGGCCGCGCCAAGACCCAGATCGCGCACATCGAGCCGCGGGTCATCGGCCCGTGCGGTGCCGGCCCCGACGAGAATAGCGTCATGCCGGACACGCAGAAGATGCGCCATGCGCCGCGCCTGGGGCCCCGAGATCCAGCGGCTTTCGCCCTGCGCCGTAGCGATCCGCCCGTCGAGCGTCGTTGCGAGTTTGAGCGTGAGGTTCGGCCGGGCCCGCTCGATGCGGCTCAGAAAACCGGCCGATTGCGCGCGGGCCTCGGGCACGCGGTGGCCGATATCGACCTGCACCCCGCTGGCGCGCAGCGCGGCAAAGCCGCGGCCCGACACCCGCGGATCGGGGTCCTCGATGGTCGAGACCAGGCGCGCGATCCCGGCCTTGGCCAGCGCGGTCGCGCAGGGCGGGGTCCGCCCGTGATGCGCGCAGGGTTCAAGCGTGACATAGGCGGTGGCACCTCGTGCGGCGGGGCCGGCGGCGACAAGGGCCATGGCCTCGGCATGCGGGCGCCCGCCCGGCTGGGTCCAGCCGCGCCCGACGGGTTGGCCGTTTCGCACGATGACGCAGCCCACCGCCGGGTTGGGCCAGACCCGGCCCAGCCCGCGCCGGGCCAGCGCAAAAGCCAGATCGAGCCACCGCAGATCCTGCGCGGCCGTGTCCACCCGTGCTCAGTCCTCTTCGGCCTGGACCGCGGCCACCGGGCGCAACTCGGCCACGAACTCCTCAAAATCGTCGGCGGCCTGGAAGTTCTTGTAGACGGATGCAAAGCGGACATAGGCCACCGTGTCGATGCGCGAAAGCGCCTCCATCACGATCGAGCCAATGAGGTCGGATTTCACGTCCGAATCGCCCATCGATTCGAGGCGCCGGACGATGCCCGAGATCATCTGATCGATCCGCTCGGGCTCCACGGGCCGCTTGCGCAGCGCGATCCGGATCGAGCGTTCGAGCTTTGTGCGGTCGAATTCCTCGCGCTTGCCGGCCTTCTTGATCACCGTCAGATCGCGCAGCTGCACACGCTCATAGGTGGTGAAACGGCCGCCGCAGGCCGGGCAGAGCCGGCGCCTACGGATGGAGACGTGATCCTCGGCGGGCCGGCTGTCCTTGACCTGCGTTTCGACACTTCCACAGAACGGACAGCGCATCTGCCTCTCCCAAGCTGTCAGACCGCCATTACTGTAGGGGAGCCGCGACGGCTTGGGTAGGGGGCATTCACGGACCCCATATTTTGCATGCCCTGGAGGGTGAGCGCTGCGGGCGGAACCGGGCGGAGCCGCTCCCCGCGCGGTGCACCGCGCGCTGCCCGCCCAGGGGGCGGTCAGGTCTGCGCCCGGAGGCGCAGAC
>JBCBKN010000168.1:0-9365 GCA_038521775.1 Pseudomonadota bacterium
GCCTCCTCGCGCTTGAGCGCAAGGATCCGGCCGAGCGTGGGGGCAAAATCGGCAAAACGCCCGGCATTCTTGGCCGCCACCCAGACCTCATGCGCCGCCGAGGTCTCGCGCGCCAGCTCGGTGGCCAGGCGCAGCGGGATCTTCGTGGCCCGGTCATACTCGCGCAGCGCCTCGCGCCGGTTGGTGGCCTGGGCGGGGGTGAGATCACCACCCATTGCGCCCGCCCAGTCGGGAATGCGCGGGTCGGACCGGCGGGCATGGACCGCAGCCTCGATCGCGGCCATCTGCTCGGCCCGCGCGGCCCCACCCTTGACGGGCATCGAGGTCTCCTGATCCCAGCTCAAGAGCCCGGAGGTCTGGGCGAGCGCCGCTGTTTCGCGCAGATGTCCGGCAAGCGCTGCCGCGGCCGTCTCAGGCGTCATCCCGCTCAGTCCCGATAATCCGCGCCATCGCGGATCAGCAGCGCATGGGTGGCATCGAGAAGCTTGCGCGCCTGGCTGGGATAGGCCGCGATTTCGTCGGAGACCTTTTGCGCCACATCGGCCGACAGCACCCGCAGCGGCCGGCCCGTGTGCAGCGCCATCAGATAGGTCCGCGCCGCGCGTTCGAAATAGTAAAGCCGGTTCATCGCCTCGGCCACGCTGTCGCCGATCACCATCACACCATGGTTGCCCATGATCAGCACCATCTTGGCCGGATCGGCCAGCAGGCTGCAGCACCGCTCGGCCTCTTCTTCAAAGGCAAGCCCGCCATAGGCGGTGTCAATCGCGACCCGGCCAAAGAACATTGCCGCATTCTGATCAAGCGGCGGCAGGCTGGCATCCTCAAGACAGGCCAGGGCGGTGGCATAGGGCGAATGCACATGCAGCGCACAGCGGGCATGCGGCAGGCGCCGATGCAGGGTTCCGTGCAGGCCCCAGGCGGTGGGGTCTGGCGCATCCGGCCCCTCCATGCTGGCCGGATCATTGGCATCGAGCAGCAGCAGGTCCGAGGCGCGCACCAGATCGAAATGCACCTGGTTGGGGTTCATCAGAAACTGGGTCCCGTCGCCATTCACCGCCAGGCTGAAATGGTTCGCCACGCCTTCGTGCAAATCTTCGCGCACCGCCCAGCGGAAGGCCGCCGCAAGATCGACCCGCAGGCCTTGTATGTCCGGTTTTGGGGTCAGCTGGGTCACGGTCATGGGCATATCCTTCAGCTCGCGCGTTCTGCTTGGGTCAAAGCCGCCCAGCGGTCAAGCCCCGGCCAAGACGCCCGCGCGCATCATCGCATGGGTTGGGAAGGCCTTCGCCTTTGCCCCTGCCAGGGGTCAGCCCGGCGACATGCCCCGCAGCCGCTCGGACCGCCGGCGCAGGATCTCGACCGTTGCCAGCAATGCAATCGAAATCGCGACGAGCAGCGTCGCCACGGCCAGGATCGTCGGGCTGATCTGTTCGCGCAGCCCGGTGAACATCTGCCAGGGCAGCGTCTGTTGCCCCGCCGAGCCCACGAACAGCACCACCACCACCTCATCAAAGGAGGTGATGAAGGCAAAAAGCCCGCCGGAAATCACCCCGGGCAGGATCAGCGGCATCTGCACCTTGAAAAAGGTCGTCACCGGATCGGCCCCGAGATTGGCCGCCGCGCGGGTCAGTGAGCGGTCAAAGCCCACCAGCGTTGCGGTCACGGTGATGATGACAAAGGGGATGCCCAGCGCCGCATGCGCAAGCACCACGCCCCAATAGGTGCCCTGCAGCCCGATGCGGGAGTAAAAGAAATACATCCCCGCAGCCGAGATGATCAGCGGCACGATCATCGGCGAGATCAGGATCGCCATGATCGCCTGGCGAAAGGGCACATGCGGCTGGCTCAGCCCAATGGCGGCCAGCGTGCCCAGCGAGACCGAGACCAGGGTCGCGACCGGCGCGATCATCGCCGAGTTGCGCAGCGCCTGCTGCCAGTCCGGATTGGTGAAGAAATCCCGGTAATGCTTGAGCGAATAGGCCTCGGCCTCCAGCGCCAGCATGCCGGGGGTGAAGGTGAAGAAATCCAGCGCATTGAAGCTGAGCGGGATGATCACGATGATCGGCGCGATCAGGAAGAAGAAGACCAGGCCGCAGATGACGCGAAACCCGTAATACCAGGCGCGTTGGGAGCGGGTGGCGTATATGGGAAGGCTCATCCGCTCACCCCAGCTTGACGTTGTCGATGCCCACGATGCGGTCGTAGGTCCAGTAAAGGATCAGCACCGCGCCGAGCAGGATCGAGCCGAGGGCCGCCGCAAAGCCCCAGTTGAAGTTCGACGAGTTCATGTAATAGGCGATCTGGTTGGAGATGAAGACGCCGGATGTGCCGCCGACAAGCTCGGGGGTGATGTAGTAGCCGATCGCCAGGATAAAGACGAGCACCGCCCCTGCCCCGATCCCGGGCACGGTTTGCGGGAAATAGACCCGCCAGAACGCCGTCCAGTTCGTCGCGCCCAGCGATTTGGCGGCGCGCAGATAGGTGGGCGGCACCGTCTTCATCACCGAATAGAGCGGCAGGATCATGAAGGGCAGCAGGATATGCGTCATCGCGATGATCGTGCCGGTCTGATTGTTGATCAGCGCCAGGCGACTGTCATCGGCGACCGCCCCGACCCAGACCAAGAGATCATTGATCACGCCCTGTTGCTGCAACAGCACCTTCCAGGCCGAGGTGCGCACCAGAAGCGAGGTCCAAAAGGGCAGCAGCACCAGGATCAAGAGCAGGTTCGCGTGCCGCGCCGGCAGATTGGCCAAGAGCCAGGCCACGGGATAGGCGAGCAGCAGGCAGGAGAGTGTGATCGCGACGCTCATGACCAGCGTGCGGGTGAAGAGAAAGCCAAAGATGCGCTGGTTTTCGGGGCGTCGTTCGATCCCCTCGCCGGTCGAGGTCAGATCGACTGCGCGCAGGAAGTACCCCGCCGTGTAGTCGCCCGAAAAATGCTGGATCAGCGTCCAGGTCTTCAGATCGGCCCAATCCTTGTCGACATCGGCAAACTGCTCGGCCAGCGGGGCCTCGGCATCCATGCGCTTCACGCGCCGGCCGGTCTTGCGAAACAGCGACGAATAGCCCGGGGCCTCGAAGCTCAGCCGCCGGCCGATGGTCATATGGGTCTTGGCCTCCACCGCCTCCAACAGATCGGCATGAAGGGCGCGGTAGATATCTTCGCCCGGCAGCTCACCGCCATTCGCATCCCAATCGACCAGGGCCGTGGTGGTGCGGGGCAGGTTGCCGGCCAGCTCGGGGTTTTCGATCGAGCGGAACAGCATGTCGGCAATCGGCGCGACAAAGGCGATGAGAATGAAGAAGAGAAGCGGCGCCACGAGCAAGAACGCCCGAAGCTTCTGCTGGCGCAGGGCGCGGGCAAGGCTGCGTTTGAGCGGCGTGCCGTCTGCGGCAAGCATCGGTCCCGCCGGCGGGGCCACACCGTCTCGCGCGGCGCTGAAGGCCGGCCCGTCCTGCGTTGCATCCGTCATGCTGCGCGCCCCGATCCCGAACAGGTGGAGCGGGGTCCGCAGGCCCCGCCTCGGTCAATGCCAGGTCGACCCGGCCTTACTGGGCCAGCCAGGCCTGGTAGCGCGCGTCGATATCGTCGCGGTAATCGGCCCACCATTCATAGTTGAAGAGGAAGGTGTTCACCGAATTCGCCGGATCGGTCGGCATATGGGGCGCCATATCGATGCCCAGCGTCGCATGGGTGCCGACCAGCGGCGCCGAGGAGGCCCGCGCCGGGCCATAGGAGATGAACTTGGCCTGATCGGCCAGACGCTGGGTGTCGGTCGCGAATTTCACGAAATCGAGCACGCGGGCCAGACGGTCCTCCGGCAGACCGGTGGGGATGATCCAGCCATCGAGATCGAACATCTGCCAGTCCCACAGGATCGCCACAGGCTGGTCCTGCTCTTCGATCAGGGCGAACAGACGGCCATTATAGGTCGAGCCGATCGCCACTTCGCCATCGGCCAGAAGCTGCGGCGTCTCGGCACCGGCCGACCACCAGACGACGCTGTCCTTGATCGTGTCGAGCTTAGCAAAGGCCTGGGCAATGCCCTCCTCGGTCTCAAGCACGTCATAGACGTCCTCGATCGCCACACCGTCGCAGATCAGCGCCCATTCCATGTTGGCGATGGGGCGCTTTTCCAGGCTGCGCTTGCCCGGGAAGCCTTCGAGATCGAAGATGTCGCACACGCTGGTCGGCACCTTGCCGCCCCAGGCCTCGATATCGGTGCGATAGCCGAAGGTGGTCGAATAGACGATCTGCGGGATAAAGCAGTCCGAGACCAGAAGATCGCCGAAATCCTCTGTGGCCGATGTGCCGTCGGGCGCCGCGGCCAGCACGGTGTCGAAATCGATCTCCATTGCGAGACCTTCGTCGCAGAGCCGGATCGCATCGGCGGCCACGACATCGACCAGATCCCAGGTCACATTGCCCGCCTCGTTCATGGCGCGCAGTTTCGGCACCGCCTCGGCCGAGCTTTCATCCCAGGTCACGGTCAGACCGGGATTGGCGGCCGAATACGGGTCCGAATAGGCGTTGATCTGGCTTGCCTGATAGGCCCCGCCCCACGAGACCAGGGTCATGGCATCGGCAAGATCGTCTGCTGTTGCGGCGGATCCGAGCGCCATCGCGCTGACCGCTCCAATCAACAGTTTGCTGGACTTCATAAGGATGTTCCCCTTCCTGTCGGTTGGTCCGATTTGAGCAGTGATCCCGCCAGGGCTCGGACACAGGGGCCCTGCGGGTTGTTCCAGTCGCCTTGTTCCGTTCACGCCGCGTCGAGGGCGCGGCAATCTTCGGTGGCCCATGTCACCCGGGTTGTCTCACCGACATTGAGATGTTTGTGGCCGCCGGCATTGGGCACCTTGACGATGAACTCGTCATTGCCATGCACCGACATGCGACAGCGGATGTGGTCGCCCAGATAGATCAGCTCCAGAACCTGGGCATCGGCGCAATTGCTGTCCTGCTCGGCCCCGACGATCACCCGTTCGGGCCGCACCGAGAGCAGCGCCTTGCCGTCACTGCCGCAATTGACCGCCAGCGCCTCGCAGGTGCCGCCATCGGCAAAGCGCACCTGCACGGTGTCGCCCTGGCGCGAGACGATCTCTGCGGCCAGCTTGTTGTTCTCGCCGATGAACTGGGCCACGAAGCTGTTTTGGGGCCGCTCGTAAAGATCGGCCGGGGCGGCGAGCTGCTGGATGACGCCGTCATTAAAGACCGCCACCCGGTCCGACATGGTCAGCGCCTCGGTCTGATCATGCGTGACATAGACCACCGTCACGCCCAGCCGCTCATGTAGGTGCTTGATCTCAAACTGCATATGCTCGCGCAGCTGCTTGTCGAGCGCGCCCAGCGGCTCATCCATCAGCACCAGTTCCGGCTCAAAGACCAGCGCCCGGGCCAGGGCGATGCGCTGCTGCTGGCCGCCCGAAAGCTGCGCGGGGCGCCGGCCGCCAAACGCGCCCATCTGCACCATGTCGAGCGCGGCCTTGACCTTGGCGTCGCGCTCGCTGCGCCCCATGCCGCGCACCTCCAGCGGGAAGGCGAGGTTCTCGGCAACGGTCATATGCGGGAACAGCGCGTAGTTCTGAAAGACCATCCCGATGCCGCGCTTGTGGGGGGGGATGTTGTTGATCGGCTTGCCCGCCAGGCGGATCTCGCCATGGGTGGCGGTCTCAAACCCCGCCAGCATCATCAGGCAGGTGGTCTTGCCCGAGCCCGACGGGCCCAGCATGGTCAGAAACTCGCCCTTGCCGATGCTGAGATTCAGGTCCTTAACAACCAGCGACTCGCCATCATAGCTTTTCTGAACCGCGTCGAATTCGACAAACGCATCTGTCTTTTGCAATTCTACGTTCAACGGGCACCCCCTGGTCGTGCCGGGCCCTCTTTGCCCCGTTGTTGCCTGGTTGGCGCAAGACTACCCATATCCACGTCACTGACAACATGGCGTGGGAATGTTTTTTGAGCAAGCGCCATTGTTTTTGACAGTGGGGCTGCCAGTTACGCGGCAGTCCCGCAACGGTGCTTATTTTGGCGCCATACGGATGGCGCCATCCAGCCGGATCACCTCGCCGTTGAGCATCTGGTTCTCAACAATCTGGCGCACCAGCGCGGCATATTCGGACGGGTCGCCCAGGCGGGGCGGAAACGGAACCTGCGCACCAAGGCTCGTCTGCGCCTCGGGCGGCAGACCTTCCATCATCGGTGTGAGAAAGAGCCCCGGCGCGATGGTCATCACCCGGATGCCGGCGCGGGACAGATCGCGGGCCATGGGCAGGGTCATCGCGACCACGCCGCCCTTGGACGCGGCATAGGCGATCTGCCCGATCTGCCCGTCGAAGGCCGCAACCGACGCGGTGTTCACGATCACCCCGCGCTCGCCGCCCTCCGAGACCGGGTCGGCCGCGGCCATGCCCGCGGCACTTTGGCTGGCGGTGTTGAACGTGCCGATCAGATTGATGCCCACGATCTTTTGGTAAAAGGCCGGATCATGGGGCTTGCCCTCACGATCGACCGTGCGCGCGGCCACGCCGATGCCCGCACAGTTCACGCAAATCCGCTCCTGCCCATGGGCCGCCCGCGCCCCTGCGATGCCGGACGCGACGCTCTCTGCATCGGACACATCGACCTTGTGAAAGCTGCCGCCGATCTCGCCGGCAAGGGCCGTGCCCTTGTCTTCGGAGAGATCGAAGATCGCCACCTTGACGCCGGCACCTGCCAGCATGCGCGCCGTTGCGCCCCCCAGGCCCGAGGCGCCGCCGGTCACAATCGCGGCCATTCCTGCTTCCAGCTGCATGGCTTCAGTCCCTTTTCTCTTTTGCAACAACGGGGTGTCCGGCGTCTTTCCAGCCCCGAAACCCTTCGGTGATATGCGCCACGCGCAGGCCCATCTCTTGCGCGACCCGGGCTGCGAGCGCCGACCTCGCCCCGCCCGCACAGAAAAAGACGAACCGTTTGTCCTGGGCAAAGACCGGCTTTGCATAGGGGCTCTCCGGATCGATCCAGAACTCCAGCATCCCGCGCGGCGCATGCATGGCGCCGGGCACCGCCCCGTCGCGCCAAAGCTCGCGGATGTCACGGATGTCGACAAGCTGGCTTGCCTCATCCTCCAGAAGCGCGCCAGCCGCAGAGGCCGGGATCTCCTCGATCATCGCCTTTGCCTCGGCGACCATATCGGCAACCTTTTTCATCCGGTCTTCCCCCCATATGGCGCGCGGCGCATCCGCCGAAACGCCATTTTCTGCGTGGCCAGCCGATCGGGCGTGCCGAACCAGGCATAACTCAGCAGGGCCGGTTCCAGATCGCCGACAGTGATCCGATGCATCCGCCCCGGCGGGTTGAAGATCAGCGATCCCGGGGCATAGACCCCGTCATCGTTTTCGCTGACCGCGCCGGAGAGGGTGAAATAGCTTTCCGTCAGCCCCTCATGGCTGTGGGCGGGATAGGTGCAGGCGGGCGCAAAGAGCACGATCCCCAGGATCACATCATGCGTCACGACCGGGCCCTGCGGGCCGGCAAACTCGGCATAGGCGAACTTCTTGGAAAGCCCGCGCGGCACCTTTTCGTAGCCGTAAAGCCAGCTCAGTTCCGGCTGCACGCTCTCGATCGCGCGGACCACCGATTGGGTGGCCAGCCGGCGGCCCTGATCGAGCGCGCGCTTAAGATGCGCGGTGACCGGCTTGTCCTCGATCACGCGGGCCAGAACCGGCGGGTTTGCGGTCACCGTCCGGGCAATGGCCTCGCGCACCGAGCGCTGATGCGTGCGGATGATCTTTGAGCCGCCGGCGCTCGACCGGCGGTAAAGCTCGTAGAACTCCCGAAGCAGGTAAACCCAGTCGGGCTTTTGGGACAGCCGCGGCGACGCGGCCTCTTCATACAAACGCTCGGCCGCCGACGTCTCTTCCACCCCAGCCTCCAAAACCTGCATCACAGCGCCGGTGCACATGCCGCCGCGCCGACCGCGCTGCCCGCTTGGTCAGGGACGCTCGAGCGCAATGGCCGTGCCTTCGCCGCCACCGATACAGATTGCCGCCAGCCCGCGCTTGACGTCCCGCGCCTCCATTTCGTGCAGAAGCGTCACCATGATGCGCGCGCCCGAGGCGCCGATCGGGTGGCCAAGCGCGCAGGCCCCGCCATTGACGTTGAGCTTGTCGCGCGGCACGCCCAGTTCGGCCATGAAGGCCATGGGCACCACGGCAAAGGCCTCGTTGACTTCAAAAAGATCGACATCCTCGACCGTCCAGCCCAGCCGATCCATCAGCTTGCGCGCCGCCGGCACCGGGGCGGTCGTAAACCAGCCCGGCGCCTGGGCATGGCTGGCATGTCCCAGAATGCGCGCGCGCGGCGTCACGTCAGAGGCCTGGGCCAGGCTTTGCGGCATCAGCACCAGGGCGGCCGCACCGTCCGAGATCGACGAGGCATTGGCCGCCGTCACCGTGCCGCCCTCGCGAAAGGCCGGGCGCAGGTTGGGGATCTTGTCGGGCCGGGCATTGCGCGGCTGCTCATCGGTTGCAATCTCGACAGGCTGGCGCCGCTCAAGAACGCTGACGGGAACAATCTCGCGCGCAAACCGCCCGGTCTTTTGGGCCGACAGCGCACCGTCCAGCGAGGCGAGCGCATAGGCGTCCTGCGCGGCACGGCTGAACTGGTATTTCTCCGCGCAATCCTCGGCAAAACTGCCCATCAGCCGGCCGGGCTCATAGGCATCCTCCAGCCCGTCGAGGAACATGTGATCCATCGCCCGGGCGTGCCCCATGCGGGCACCTTCGCGCAGCTTGGGCAGCAGGTAGGGCGCGTTGGTCATGCTCTCCATGCCGCCAGCCACGACGACCTGCCCGTTGCCCGCGGCAAGCTGGTCATGGGCCAGCATCGCGGCCTTCATGCCCGAGCCGCACATCTTGTTGAGCGTCGTGGCCGGCACATCCTCGGCAAGCCCGGCCTTGAAGGCGGCCTGCCGGGCGGGCGCCTGGCCCTGCCCGGCCGGCAGCACACAGCCCATCAGCACCTCATCGACCGAGGCTGCATCGATGCCGGCCCGCGACAGGGCGGCAGCGATCGCAGCACCGCCAAGATCGGCCGCCGTTGCGCCGGCCAGTTCGCCCTGAAAGCCGCCCATCGGCGTGCGGGCGGCCCCTGCAATCACAATTGGGTCGTCCATCCGGTCCTCCCGATAAGCTGGTGGCGCTGACGTCTTGCCCCACGGCCCGCTGTCGCGTCCGCCGCGCCATCCTGCGCGCGCAACCGGCAAGGTCAAGGCCGAACCGCGCGCCGCGGCCGAGCCCGGCGATGCGGCTCTGCGCGCGCGAAAATCGGCAAAGGATCGGGCGGTGTAGCGGGCGCATGCCCGCGGCAAGGGAGA
>JBCBKN010000169.1:0-9343 GCA_038521775.1 Pseudomonadota bacterium
CTCTTCCTCATGGATGCGCACGATCTCGTCGAGCCGCTCTTCGGTGGTAAAGCGCACGATGGGCAGGCCGGCAAAGATCACCCGCCCGCCCTCGCGCATCGCCTCCAGATGCTGGGGCACTTCGGGCCCGAAAATCTCGCGAATGCGCGCGACCTGGGCCAGCGGATCCTCGCCGCCATAGCGCACCTGCAGATAGGTGATGGAGGGGTCGACCTTCAGCCCGCGCAGGGTGGTGTGGTTCCAGGTATACTCAAAGACCCGCCCCGGCCCGCGCTCGCCCGAAAACGTATCTGAGCGGTAGATGATCTGCGCGCCGGGATGCGTCTTGGTGAAGGTCTCGAACCCGTCCATCGCATGCGGCGCGACCATCAGTGCAACGACGCTTTGATCGGGCCGCACATCGTCGCGCAGCCGTTGGAAATAGTCGTGCGGAATGGGCGCCTCGATGGGTGTGGCGAGCTTGATCAGGATCCCGTCCTGGCGCGCCAGATCATAGGCATAGCGGGCCGAGGCCATGAATTCGTCAAAGGCCACGAAAAGCTCCACCCACGCATAGGCGGGCGCGAGCGGCATCTCGATCTCGGTGATGATGCCATTGGTGCCGTAGGCGTGGCTGACCCGGGGCAGCTCATCGCCGGTAAACTCCAGCACCCTGGGCGTTTCCTCCATCGTCACCACCCGCAGCCGGATGATGTTGCCGAAATCGCGCAGCGCCCCCCAGCGGACCGAGCCGACCCCGCCCGAGCCGCCGGCGATGAACCCGCCAATGGTCGCCGTCGCCCAGGTCGAGGAGAACATGCGGATCTCCTGACCGGTCTTGTTGGCCTCGGCGTCGAGATCCTTCAGCAGCACCCCGGGCTCGGTCACCACCCGCCCGGGCGTGATCAATTTCACCCGGTTGAGGTTCTTCAGATGCAGGATGCAGCCCCCGGCAAGCGGCATGGCCTGGCCGTAATTGCCCGTGCCCGCGCCACGGGTGGTGACCGGCACGTCATGGGCATAGCAGACGCGCAGCACCTCGATCAGCTCGGCCTCATCGCGCGGGGCGACGGCAAAATCGCCCATCACATGGTCAAGCCGTGCCTTCAAGACCGGCGAGTACCAGAAGAAATCGCGGCTTTTGGCCTTCAGCGAGGCGGGGTTCTCGTCGAGCTCCAAATGCGCCAGGGCGGCCTTTGCGGCATCGATGTTCATGGGCCCTCCATCAGACCGTCAAGCTCAGCATAATCGGGCAGCGTCCGGTCGATCTGCCGGCCCGCGCGGATCACCATGCGGTCGGCCTGGGGCCGGGCGAAGAGCTCGGTCCAGCTGCGGGCGTTGAAGATCACCAGATCGGCCGGCGCGTCAGGTGCGGGCGACCAGGGGGCAAAGCCGCACGTCGCCGCGGGCTGGGCGGCAAAGGCCGGCACCCAGTCTTGCGAATGGTCGAGATGGGCGATCCGCGTCGCCTCGCGCATCACCTCCAGCATGTCCATATCGCCATAGGCATAGAAGGGATCGCGGGTGTTGTCGGAGGCAAAGCTGACCGGGATGCCCCGCGCGGCCATCTCATGAACCAGCGTCACGCCGCGGCCGCGCGGGGTGCGGCCGGCATGCCGGTCCTGCAGGTACATGTTGCACATGGGCAGCGAGACGACATGGATACCCGCCTCGGCCACCAGATCGAGCGTCTCCAGCGCGCGCGCCTCCTCCTGGGTGGAGAGCGAGCAGCAATGGCCGACCACGACGGGCGCATCGAAGCCCGCCTCCAGCTTGGTCTGGGCAATCAGCCGCAGGGTCTCCGACCCCGGATCCATCGTCTCGTCGACATGGAAATCGGCCGACAGGCCACGCGCGGCGGCGGCCTCCCAAAACCCCATCAGCCTGTCGCGCAGATCCGGCAGCGGGTGGGTGACAAAGCCCAAAACCCCGCGATGTTCGGCAACCGTGTCGGCGATCGCGTCGAACTCACCCTCGCCATAAAGCTCGCAGGTCACAAGGCTGACCGCCTGCAGATCGATCCGCCCGGCCCATTCCTCGCGCAGCTTGGCAAAGACGGGCCAGCTGCGACGGAACTGCCCGCCCATGCTGTCGAGATGGGTGCGGATCGCCCCTGTGCCATGCGCCCAGGCACAGCGCAGCGAAAACCGCATCCGCGCCTCGACATCCTCGGGCGCCCAACGGGCATGATCGGCCCGCACCGTGGTCAGCGCGCCCATGAAGGTGCCATCGGGATTGGGCGAGCGCGGCCAGATATGCCCCTTGTCGAGATGGGTGTGCATGTCGACGAAAGGCGGCATCGCGATGCGCCCGGCCATGTCGAGAACCGTCTCGGCCGGGGCCTCGGTGAAGACGCCGTCAGCGAGGGTCACCGCGAAGGGCTCCAGCCCATGGCCGACGGCCAGACGCAGATTGTCCAGCCGCACGGCACCGGGGGGCAGGGTCAGAAAATCGCTCATGTCTCGCGCGACACCGCGCTTTCATGCCATTTGCGCAGCAAGAGATGGCTCAGAAAGCTCAGCACCGCAAAGATCACGATCCCCAGCACCGCAATGATCACCAAGGCCGCAAACATGCGCGGGATGTTGAGCCGGTAGCCCGCCTCCTGGATCATCGAGGCGAGCCCCAGCCCGGTGCCCGAGGTGCCGATCACGAACTCCGCGACCACCGCGCCGATCAGGCTGAGCGTGCCGCCGATGCGCAGACCGGTGAGGAAATAGGGCAAGGCCGAGGGGATCTCGAGATAGCGCAGCCGCTGCCAGCGCGTGGCGCCATAGATCCGGTAGAGGTCGCGCAGATTATGGTCGACCGATTTCAGCCCCATCGTGGTGTTCGACAGGATCGGGAAAAAGGCCACGATCCAGGCCGCGATCAGCGCGGCGGTAAAGGCATCATCGACCGCGATCTTGATCAGCGGCGCGATCGCCACCACCGGCGTCACCTGCAGGATCACCGCATAGGGAAAGAACGACATCTCGGTCCATTTGGAGAGCGAGAAGAGGATCGCGAGGCCGACACCGCCGATCACGGCAAAGAAGAGGGCCAGGAGCGAGATGCGCGCCGTCACCTGCATTCCCTGCATCAGGAGGCCGAAATCCCCGACCAGCACATCCGCCACCCGCCCGGGGCCTGGCACGATGTAATGCGGCACCGGCTCAGAGCCCAGCAGCCAGCAGAGCAAGTTGGGGTCGCAGGAGACGCGCAGATGCCACAGCAGCACCACCAGCGCCATCACCAGGGGCGGCAGGGTCCATTTTGCCACCATCTCCAGCCGTTTGGCGCGGGCACGGGCGCGCTCCTCGGCATCGACCCCGACACCCGGCGCGACCTGGGGCGGGCTTTCAGCCAGGCTCATGCCGCCATCTCGATGGCCTGGGACAGCGCATCCGAGGCGGCCCGGCAATGGGCGGCATATTCGGCCGAGGTGCGAAACACCTCCGAGCGCGGATAGGGCGTGTCGACCTCAAGCTCATGGATCACCCGGCCCGGACGGGCGGCCATCACCACGATGCGGTCCGACAGGAACACGCTTTCAAACACCGAATGGGTCACAAACACCACCGTGCAGCCGATCTTGGCCTTCATCTCAAGAAGGTCGTTGTTGAGCCGGAAGCGCGTGATCTCGTCAAGCGCGGCAAAGGGCTCGTCCATCAGGATCAGCTTTGGCCGCGTGACCATGGCCCGCGCGATCGAGACGCGCATCTTCATGCCGCCCGACAGCTCGCGCGGATAGGCGCGGGCGAATTTCTCCAGCCCCACCAGTTTGAGCGCGGCCAGCACATCGTCGCGCACCGCGCCGCGGCCGCGGCCCTTCAGCCGCAGGGGCAGCCAGACATTGTCCTCAACCGTGGCCCAGGGCATCAGCGTGGGCTCCTGAAACACCACGCCCAGCGCGCCATCGCTGCGCTGCCCCTCCCAGCGCAACGCCCCGGCGGTGGGATGCATCAGCCCCGCGATCAGCCGCAGCGCGGTGGATTTGCCGCAGCCCGACGGGCCGAGGAGCGAGATGAAATCGCCCTCGCGGATCTCAAGGCTCATGCCGCGCAGCGCCTCGACATCGCGGCCGAAGGTCTTGCCGACGCTTTGCAGCGTGAGCAGCGGCGCGCGCCCTGCCAAGGCGGGAGTACCGTCCATGTGGCCCTCTTTCCCTGCGCTGCCGGACGTGCACACCACACCCCGCCCGGCCCGGTCGTCAGTGCATCAGGGTTTGAGATCCATGCCGACACCCTGATTGGTGAACTGGGTGGTGAAGGTCGCCGACCAGTCGACGCTGCCATCGACAACACCGGCCGCGACCATCTTGTCGAAGAAATCCTTCACCTTGGTCTCGGTCAACGCGCCGATGCCAAGCTCCAGCGCATCACCCGAATCGACGATGCCGTTCTCCAGCATCTTCTCGATCGCATAGGCGATCTTGTCGTCCGACATCTCCGGATTGTCGGCCTTGATCAGGGCATTGGCCGCGGCATTGTCGCCGTAAAGATAGTTGTACCAGCCGGTGATCGAGCCCTCGACAAAGCATTTCACCACCTCGGGCTTGGTCTCGATGGTCTCGGCCATGGTTTCGATGGTGGTGGCATAGGTCGAATAGCCGGCATCGGCGATCAGGAAGACATTGGGCGTGAACCCGCCCTCTTTCTCCACCAGGAAGGGCTCGGAGGAAAGGTAGCCCTGCATGCCCATGCTTTTGTCGGCCAGGAAGGGTGCCGGGTTGAAGGTGTAGGGCTCGCGCTGCTCGGCAGTGAAGCCGAACTCGGCGATCATCCACTGATAATAGGACTGAAAGCCATTATCGCCGATCAGCAGGGTGAGGTTCTTGAGATCCTCCCAGCTTTGCGCCGATTCAGGATGCGCGAGGATCACCTGCGGGTGCTTTTGGAACATGGCCGCGACCGCGACCACGGGAATGTCCTGCTGAACCGCCGAGAAGGCCTGCAGCAGATCGCCGCCCATGTGGAACTGAATGCGGCCGGCCAGCATCAGCGCGCGGTTGTTGACCTGCGGGCCGCCGGGCAGGATCTCCACATCCAGCCCGCAGGCCGCATAGGTGCCGTCGGCCACGGCCTGATAGAAGCCGCCATGCTCGGCCTGTGCCAGCCAGTTCGTGCCGAAGGCCACTTTTTCCTGTGCCGCGCCAGCGCTTGCGGCGAACAGCAATGCTGCGGCGACACCTATTGTCTTGGCCATGTGCCAGTCTCCCAGTTGATTCGACCCGAACTCTACGCCGCCGGGGACCGGCCACAAGCCCACCCCTCAACGCCGCCCGATGCGCCCGGGCTGTCTGCATAACTCTTGGTCAAAGAAGTGTCATACCGGGCAATTTAGCACAAGAAACATGCAGTCAATGCCTGGGTGCCCGGATTGCCCGGCCATCACCGGCCCGCAAACCGGCCCCCAGACCGAGACGCAGACTGGCCCGCAGACCGAGACGCAGACCGAGACGCAGACCGGCCCGCAGACCGGCAGTTGTTGCGGCCGGATCGCCGTCACTCCGCGGCAAAGGATTGCAGGGTCCGGACTTCCAAGGCCCCGTCGCGGCGGTTGAGGATCGCGCGCGCCGCGGCCCGCGCCCCGGCGGCCGTGGTGTAATAGGGAATGCGGGCGTAGAGCGCGGTTGCCCGAATGCCGCGACTGTCGGAGACCGATTGCGCCCCGTCAGTGGTGTTGATGACCAGCGCCACGCCGCCATCCTTCATCCGGTCGACAATATGGGGGCGGCCCTCATAGACCTTGTTGATCCGCGTTGCGGCGATGCCGTCTGCGGTCAGAAACTCGGCGGTGCCGGTGGTGGCAAGGATCGAAAAGCCCAGCTCTGCCAGGGTCTTGGCGGTCTCCAGCATGCCGCCATGCTTGTCTTCGTCGCGCACCGAGATAAAGACCGTGCCGGTTTCGGGCAAGCTTACCCCCGCGCCCATCTGCGATTTCAGGAAGGCGCGCGAGAATGAGGCGTCGATGCCCATCACCTCGCCAGTTGAGCGCATTTCCGGCCCTAGCAAGGTGTCGACCCCTGGAAAGCGGGCGAAGGGAAGCACCGCCTCCTTGACCGAAAATTGCGGCGTGATCGGGTCGGGCAGCCGAAAGCCGGTCAGCGGCGTGCCGGCCATCACCTGGGCGGCAATCGCGGCGACGGGCGCACCGACGGCCTTTGCCACAAAGGGCACGGTGCGGCTGGCGCGCGGATTGACCTCCAGAATGAAGACCTGGTCGCCCTGAACCGCAAACTGCACATTCATCAGGCCCACGACATCCAGCGCCTTTGCCAGCGCACGGGTCTGGCGCATGATCTCGGCGACGATATCGGCATCGAGCGAATAGGGCGGCAGCGAGCAGGCGCTGTCGCCGGAATGCACGCCCGCCTCCTCGATATGCTCCATAATGCCGGCGATATGCACATCGGTGCCGTCCGACAGCGCATCGACATCGACCTCGACCGCCGCGGCGAGATAGCCGTCGATCAGCACCGGCGAGCCGTCCGAGACGCTGACCGCCTCACGGATGTAGCGCTCCAGCCCCGCCTCGTCGCGCACGATCTCCATCGCCCGGCCGCCCAGCACGTAAGAGGGCCGGATGACCACGGGAAACCCGATCTCGCGGGCCACGGCCAGCGCGTCCTCACGGCTGCGGGCAATGCCATTGCTGGGCTGGCGCAGATCGAGATCGGTCAACAGCCGCTGAAACCGCTCGCGATCCTCGGCAAGGTCGATCGCGTCGGGCGAGGTGCCAAGGATCGGGATGCCGGCCGCCTCCAGCCCGCGCGCGAGTTTCAGGGGCGTCTGGCCGCCGAACTGCACGATCACACCGGCCAGGGTGCCCGCCTCCTGCTCGACCCGCAGGATCTCCAGCACATGCTCCAGCGTCAGCGGTTCGAAGTAAAGCCGGTCGGAGGTGTCATAGTCGGTCGACACCGTTTCGGGGTTGCAATTGACCATGATGGTCTCGAACCCGGCTTCGGTGAGCGCAAAACAGGCGTGGCAGCAGCAATAGTCGAACTCGATCCCCTGGCCGATGCGGTTCGGCCCGCCGCCCAGAATGACGATCTTGCGCCGCTCGGTCGGGCGGGCCTCGCACTCGACCTCGCCCATCGCATCGGCCTCATAGGTCGAATACATATAGGGGGTCTGGGCCTCGAACTCCGCCGCGCAGGTGTCGATGCGCTTGTAGACGGCCGTGACCCCGGCGCGGTGGCGCAGGCGGCGGATCTCGGCCTCGGGCCGGCCGGTGAGCATTGCGAGCCGCGCATCGGTAAAGCCGAGCATCTTGAGATCGCGCAGCCCGGCACTGTCAGCGGGCAGCCCGTCGCGGCGAACCGCGTTTTCCGCATCGATAAGTTCGCGGATGCGGGCCAGGAACCAGGGATCGAAGGCGGTGACCCCGGCGATGTCATCATCGCTGAGCCCCTCGCGCATTGCCTGTGCGATCACCCGGATGCGGTCTGGCGTGGCCTGGGAGAGCGCGGCAACCACGGCCTGATGCCGCTCGCCCGCATCGGTGGCCTCCTCCAGCCCGGCAACGGCAATCTCGTCAAGCCCGCTGAGGCCGGTTTCAAGACTGGCCAGCGCCTTTTGCAGGCTTTCATGAAAGGAGCGGCCGATGGCCATCGCCTCGCCCACCGATTTCATCGAGGTGGTCAGCGTCGGCTCGGCGCCCGGGAACTTCTCGAAGGCAAAGCGCGGGATCTTCGTCACCACATAGTCGATGGAGGGCTCGAAACTGGCCGGCGTCACCTTGGTGATGTCATTGTCAAGCTCATCGAGCGTGTAGCCCACGGCAAGCTTGGCCGCGATCTTGGCGATGGGAAAGCCGGTGGCCTTGGAGGCCAGGGCCGAGGAGCGGCTGACCCGTGGGTTCATCTCGATGACCACAAGCCGGCCGGTTTCGGGCTGCACGGCGAATTGCACGTTCGAGCCGCCGGTCTCGACCCCGATCTCGCGCAGCACCGCGATCGAGGCGTTGCGCATGATCTGGTATTCCTTGTCGGTCAGCGTCAGCGCGGGGGCCACGGTGATGCTGTCGCCCGTGTGCACGCCCATCGGGTCGACATTCTCGATCGAGCAGATGATGATGCAGTTGTCGGCCGTGTCGCGCACCACCTCCATCTCGAATTCCTTCCACCCCAGAAGGCTTTCATCGATCAGGATCTGGCTGACCGGCGAGGCGTCGAGCCCGCGCCGGCAGATCGTCTCGTAATCCTCGCGGTTATAGGCCACGCCGCCGCCGGTGCCGCCCAGGGTAAAGGCCGGGCGGATGATCGCCGGCAGGCCGATATCGGGAAGCGCGCCCAGCGCCTCCTCCATCGAGGTTGCGATCAGCGCCTTGGGGTTTTCCAGCCCGATCCGGTCCATCGCCTCGCGAAAGAGCTTGCGATCCTCGGCCATCTCGATGGCCTCACGGCGCGCGCCGATCATCTCCACGCCGAATTTCTCCAGCACGCCCAGATCGTCGAGCGCGAGTGCGGTGTTCAGCGCGGTCTGCCCGCCCATGGTGGGCAAAAGCGCGTCGGGCCGTTCCACCTCGATAATGCGGGTGACGACCTCGGGCGTGATCGGCTCGATATAGGTCGCATCGGCCATGCCGGGATCGGTCATGATCGTGGCGGGGTTGGAGTTGACCAGGATGACGCGATAGCCCTCCTCGCGCAGCGCCTTGCAGGCCTGGGCGCCGGAATAGTCGAACTCGCAGGCCTGGCCGATCACGATGGGGCCCGCGCCGATGATCAGGATCGAGGAAATGTCGGTCCGTTTCGGCATGGCTGCTCCCCCAGATGCGGCCGCCAAACGGGCCGCGCCGGTTATAGCCGGGACGCGGGCGGGTGCAAGCGGATGTGGCCCGCGGCTAGCTGCGGTTTTTTCCGGGCGCGAGAGCAAAGAGGAAGAAGAGGGCGATATAGCTGGTCACGCCGACCAGGGGAAGCGGCATGACCGGCAGGCCGGTCTGAGCCAGCGGTGTGAGCAGGAGCGCGCTGTGGCTGACGGCCATGGCCAGCGCGATGAGAAGACATAGCCGCAACGAGTAGAGCTGGGCGAGCGCCGGGATCAGGAACAGCACGATCAGGAACTGGTGCGCCCAGCCGAAAGGCAGGCCGAGCGAGACGAGGGTCAGCGCCGCGGGAAACAGCGCCCGGCTGCGCCACACCGCGTCGCCCGCCCGCCAGCGCGCCGCGATCAGGGCCAGCCCGCTCAGCAGGATCAACGGGACCGTCACCGAGATCCAGAGCGGGTCGGGCGCGCTGAAATAGAGCAGCGCCCCGGTCTGCGGATCGCGCGGCAGCTGCGCTGAATGGGCGAGCTGGAAGAGCAGGTTCTCCAGATTGACGTTCAGGCCAGTGCCGTTGAGGTCGCTGCGCAGGATCTCCAGCCGTTCCAGA
>JBCBKN010000170.1:0-9125 GCA_038521775.1 Pseudomonadota bacterium
CCCAGCCTGCGGGCGGCATTGCGCTCCTCCCGCGTGGCATCGGCCAGCCCCTGGGTCTGGTCGCCGGCGCTCCGCCAGCGCATGACCGCAAGCAGCGCCAGACCGAGCACAAGAAGTATTGCGACAACGGTCGCCATCTGAGGACCACCCGATGTTTGACGATGGCTTCGTAGAATGCCAGAACCGCTGGCAGGCGTAAAGGCGAGTGAGCGCGCAGCGGCGTTGCGGCGCGTGGCTCGATCGGGCAGGGAGGCGGAGTTCGACATGGCATCGCGCAATGCCACGGCCGTGATCAATGTCCACCGCGAAGGACCGTTATTGCCGGCCACATTGCGCAGCATCCTCGATGCCCGGGCCGTGGCCCGCGCCGCCGGGCATGAGGTCGAAATCCTTGTTGTTGCAGACCGCTGCGATGACCGCACCCGCGCAGTCCTCGACCTGTATGCCGATCAGATCGACCGCTGCATCGAGGTGTCGCATGGCGATCTGGGTGCCGCGCGCCGCCAGGGCATCGAGGCGGCCTGCCATGACTGGGTGTTCCTGCATGACGGCGACGATCTTTACTCCTCGAACTGGTATCTGGCGTTTTTCGAGGCCTTCGATGCGGGCCGGATCTCGCCGCGCACGGTCTATCACACCGAGATCTTCGCCCGGTTCGGCGACCTTCTGGATCTGCGCCAGATCATCGACAGCGAGGATCCGAGGTTCCACCCGTTCTTTCTGGCCGCGGAGTGGTATTTTTCCAACAAATCGGTCCTGCATCGCGGGCTCTTCACCGAGTTTCCGCTGCCGCGCAACAGCGTGTCGACCGGCATCGGCAATGAGGATTGGACCTGGTCATGCCACACGCTGCATGGCGGCATCCGGCACAGCCCGCTGCCCGGCACGGTGTGTTTTTACCGGGTCAAACCCCAGGCCCAGAGCCTTGGCCTGACGCCCGGGATGATCCACGGCCCCTCGCCGCTGTTCGCGCCGGAGAATGTGGCCGCACTGACCCGGGCCCGGGCCGGCCGGGCCGGGCAAGCGCTTGGCCCGGGCCAGGGGCGCGTGGCGGACACGGCGTTGGGCCAGGTCGACCCGCGGCTGACCCGCCGCCCGCTGCCCGGCTGGTTTTGGGAGGAGGTGCGGCGGCAGGGCGCCTACGAATCGCTGATCACCGAGTTTCACCGCCTCAAGCGGCGCGACCGGCACGTGCCGCTGGCCAACCGGAACTATAATGTGGCCAGCGCTGTTGAGTATGTCTTCGACGGGCTCGACGCGCGGCCCAAGATCTTTCTCTTTGCCTCGCTCGACCATCTGGCCGCCGCCGACACGGTGACCGAGATGATGCTTCAGGCGGCCATGGACCATGAAGGCGGGCGCTATCAGCCGGTGCTGATCGCCGATGAGGGGGGGCAGGTCGTCTCGGCCGCCCGTCTGGCGGCGCGCTACGGCGCCAAGGTCATCTCGACGCGGCTGCTGCTCGACCATCACCAGCTTGAACCCTGGTATTATCAGCGGTTCCTCATGCGCCCGCTGGTGCAATTTCCGCAAAGCCTGGTGATCGATCTCGGCTCGGACAGTTTTGCGGGGCTGTTCCGACAATTCCACCGCACGATCCTGGAGACCTGCCGCGCGGTGCGCATGGTGCTGCTTGACCGCCGGCATGATCTCTTCTCCCCCGCGCTTGGCAATATTCAGCGCAATGCGGTGGCCTGGCATGCCCATACGCAGGCGCCCGTTCCTGTGACGCTCGACCCTGCCCTCACCGATGTGCTCAGCGGGCCGGCCCTTGCGCCCTGCCCGCTCGATGAGCAGACCCTTGCCGCGCTTGACGCGGCGCGGGCGGCCCCGCTGCGCCCCGAGGCGCGCCCGGCGGCATTGTCGCTTGCGCGCATCCTGGGGGCCGCAACCGCACCCCCCCTGGCGCTGCAGACCGATCCGGTGCTGCGCGCGTTGGAGGGGTTTTCGGTGACCCGCGAGATCGCAGGCAGTGTCACCTGCCTGTCGCTGGCCGATGCCTCCGGGCGCTATGTCGTCTATCTGGCGCCGGGGGCCTGGCTGTCGGGGCGCTGGTTTGGCGAGGCCGCGCGGTTCCTGCGGGGCAATGCCCATATCGAGGTGGTCGCACCGCAGATCACCGCCGAACTGGCCGAGGATGACCGCTACATCCATCGCTGGCACAATTACGGCGATGCCAACCTGGTGTTTTCCAGCATGTATGGCCGGATGCGCCGCGGCATTGCCGTGCCGCTGGTCGTGATGCTGCGCGCGCCCCTGCCGGGCGGCACACCTCAAAGCGGCGCGGCGCTGGCCCGGGCGCTCTACGATCTGGCACAGGCCGCACCCGATGCCGTTTCGGCCTGCGGCGAAACCGTCGCGATTGCAACCGACCCGCGCCTTTACCCGCCGGCCGCCCTGGTCTCGGCCGATGCGCAGGACGACGCGGCCCTCGACCGCGAATTGGCCGATGGCGAGGTTGTGTGATGGGCCGGGATGACGGGCCGAACCTGGCAAGCGCCGCCGGACCCGCAGCCGATGCGGAGGGCTTTGAGACCTATTGGCAGGCCTATGCCGATCTGATGTGGCTGCGCGCAAAGGGGTTGTGGTCGGACCCGCAATTCCACGCCCATTATGAGAAATCGGGCGCGCGTGAGGGGCGCCGGATCCGCAGCGCCGAGGACATCCCGCCCGACTGGTCCGACTGGCTCTATTTTCGCGACTGGTCGGATGATTTTGAGCTTTTGTGGCGCCGCGGCATTCTGCCGACCGGTGCCTATGCCGCGCTTGCCGGGCAGTCGCGCGGTGCCGAGCATGGGCGCGCCGCGCAAAACCGCCGGCTGGGTGAGCTGACCTCGATGTCGCCCGATGCGCGGCTGCAACTGGTCGAGCATGCGCGCGATTTTCCCGGCAGCGGCCCGCTGCGCGATTTGGCGCGCGGCCGGTTGCGCTGGACCGCCGATGAGCAAGGGCATCTTTTGCCGCTGCAGGACCTCGTTGCGGCGCGGTTTCCCGATGGCGCGGATCAGGCGGTGGTGATGCCCTGGCTGCGGATCGGCGGGGCCGAACGGGTCGGCGCCTGGCACCACCGGGCCGCCGAGGCGGCAGGCCTCTCCTCGGCCCTCATCCTGTGCGATGGCGAAACCGTCGCCCCGTTCTTTGCGATGCATCAGCCGCGCATTATCAACCTGCCGGAGATCTACACGACGACCTTTGGGGTCGAGTTCCGCTCGCTCTCCATCGAGACGCGCTGTGAAGCACTCATTGCGGTGCTTGAGGTGCTTGCGCCGGCCCGGGCGCATCTGGTGCATTCCTATATCGGCTACACCGCCTTTACCCACAGTATGATGGCCGACCGCGCCCATGCCGCGGTGGGCTCGCTGCATGTCTCGGCCTTTTGCACCCATGTGCACAATTCGGGCGTGGCCGATGGTTACTTCCGCTATGTCCCCGATCTGGCCGCGCGGACCGAGCGTTTTGTCTTCGACAACCGCTGGTACCGCGACGATCTGACCGCCCGTTTCGGCCTGCCCGAGACGCAGACAGCCGTGCTCGACTATCCCATCGAGCCGGCCGAGACGGTCGATCTGGAGGCCTCGGCGGGGTCGAACACCGTGCTCTGGGCCTCCCGGCTCGATTCGCAGAAAAACCCCCGGGTGCTGGGCGAGATTGCCTGCGCCCTGCCCGACCTGCGGTTTCTGGTCTATGGCGATGCGGTGCTGAACGATGAGGCGGTGGACTGGGCTGCCATGCCGGCCAATGTGCAGGCCTGCGGCGGCTTTGCCTCGCCCGCCGATCTGCCCTTCGATCAGGCCTTTGCCTTCCTCTACACCTCGCGCTTTGATGGCATGCCGCTCATTCTGATGGATGTCGGATCGCGCGGGCTGCCCATCGTGACCCCCAGCATTGGCGGGATCGGCGATCTGATGGGTGCGGACTGGCCGCATTATGTCGATGGGCCGGACGATGTGGCAGGCTATGTGCGCGAGCTCACCGCCCTTCATGACAGCCTGGAAACCCGGCGCGCCTCGGCGACGCGCATGCTGGCGATGCTGGGCGAAACCCGCGGGGTGGACCGGTTTCTGGCCGCCGCTGCCGCATTGCTGCCGGAGCCACGCCGATGAGCGGGGAGACGCCGCGCCACGGCCATATCGACAGCTACCGCTATGTGTTTCTGCTGACCTATGGGCGCAGCGGCTCGACGCTGCTCAACCGCGTGCTGAACGCCATCCCGGGCTATCTGATCCGCGGCGAAAACCAGAACGCGCTCTTTGCACTGCACCGCTATCTCGCGTCGCTGCATTCGGCGCGGTTTGACTTCATTCGGCGCGATCAGGGGCCCGATCATCCCTGGTATGGCGCGAATGGCATTCGCTACAAGCGCATCGAGGCGGAATGTCTCACCGGCTTTGTGCGGCATGTTCTGCGGCCCGAGGCTGACAGTGCGGTGCTGGGCTTCAAGGAGATCCGCCACACAAGCTGGGACATGCCGGATGCCGAGTTTGCCGGCTATGTCGCCTTTCTGCTGGAGCGGTTTCCTGGCGCGCGGATCATCTTCAACAGCCGCAATTGGCAAGATGTGGCGCGGTCCGACTGGTGGGCCAATGTGCCGCCCGAGCGGGTGCGCGAGCTTGTGGGCAGCGCCGATGCCCGGTTTCACTCTGCCTGTGCCGCCTGGCCCGGGCGCACATTGGCGCTGCGCTATGAAGGGTTCTCGGCCGATGCGGAGGGGTTCAGACCGCTCTTTGACTTTCTGGGCGCCGAATTCGACCCCGACCGCCTGCGGCCGATCCTGAAAAAGCGGCTCACCCACACGACGGACCGCGCAAAGACCGGGCCGGCCCCGTCGCCGCCGGGCACCGCCCCGCGCGCCGCGGCGCGCAAGGCCCAGCCGCAGTGAACAGGTCGCAATGAGCGGGCAGCAATGAACGGGCCACAAGACGGGCCGGCCGACCGCCCGGCGCGGCACCGGCCCCTGGCCCCGGCCGGGATCGCGGCACCCTTTGCGCGTTATGTTCATGGCGTCGCGCTGCCGGCCTCGGCCGAGCTGGTGCTCACCTCGGGCCAGCTCGGCCTTGCCGCCGACGGCTCACTGGCCGCCGATGCCGAAGGCCAGGCGCAACAGTGCTTTGCCAATATCCTGGCGATCCTGGCCGAGGCGGGGCTCGACGCGCGCCATATTCTGCGCGTGAACGCCTTTGTCACCGACCGCGCGCATATGGCCGGCTACATGGCAGCCCGCGATGCCATCTTTGCCGGCATCGATCCGCCGCCAGCCTCCACGCTGATGATCGTGACAGGCTTCACCCGCCCCGACTTCCTGGTCGAGATCGAAGCCATCGCGGCCGGGTGACCCCGGGGCGCGAACGGCCGATCCGGGCGGCGGCAGGCAAGGCCCGAAGCGGCCGCCGCCTGCGCATTGGTGTCGGCCCGGCACGGGCCGTCCTTTTGGTTCAGATGCCGGCAGCAGCCAAAGCGGCCCTTGGGGGGTCAGATCCCGCCCATGCAGATATACTTCACCTCAAGGTAATCCTCGACGCCGTATTTCGACCCCTCCCGGCCCAGGCCGGACTGCTTGACCCCGCCAAAGGGCGCAACCGCGGTCGAAGGCAGACCGTCATTCACCCCCACAATGCCATATTCCAGCGCCTCGGCCACCCGCCAGCACCGCCCCACATCGCGGCTGTAGAAATAGCAGGCCAGGCCGAACTCGGTGTCATTGGCATAGGCGATCGCTTCGCTTTCGGCGGAAAACTCGATCAGCGCCGCGACCGGCCCGAAGGTCTCCTCGCGCGTGACCTTCATGCCATGCACGACATCAGTCATCACCGTGGGTTCAAAGAAGGTGCCGCCGGGCGACCCGCCCCCGGTGACCACCCTGGCCCCGAACTTCACCGCATTCTCGACATGGTCCTTGACCTTGGCCAGGGCCGCCTCGTCGATCAGCGGGCCGATCGACACGCCATCCTGAAACCCATCGCCCATGACCAGCTTCTTGGCCGCGGCGCTGAGCTTCTCGGCAAATTCCGCATAAACGCCCTTTTGCACATAGATGCGGTTTGCGCACACGCAGGTCTGGCCGGCATTGCGGTATTTCGACACCATCGCCCCGGCCACCGCCGCATCGAGATCGGCATCGTCGAACACGATGAAGGGCGCGTTGCCGCCCAGCTCCATCGAGACCTTCTTGACGTCGCCCGCCGCCTGTTCCAGCAGGATCCGCCCCACTTCGGTCGATCCGGTGAAGGTGATCTTGCGCACCCGGGGATTGGCGCAAAGCTCGGCGCCGATCGGTTTGGGGTCGCGCCCGCAGACCACGTTGAAGACGCCCTTGGGGATGCCGGCCCGTTCGCCCAGAACCGCCATTGCCGTGGCCGACAGGGGCGTGGCCTCGGCGGGCTTGGCCACCACCGTGCAGCCCACAGCCAGGGCCGGTCCGACCTTGCGCGCGATCATCGCATTGGGAAAGTTCCAGGGCGTGATCGACCCGACGACGCCGACCGGCTCCTTGGTCACGATCAGCCGCGCGCCGGGCTTGTGGGCCGGGATGGTGTCGCCATAGATGCGCTTTCCCTCCTCGGCGAACCATTGCAGAAAGCTCGCGCCATACAGGATCTCGCCCCGCGCCTCGGGAAAGGGCTTGCCCATCTCCGCACACAGGATCGCGGCCAGATCATCGGCATGGGCCAGCATCAGATCATGCCATTTCATCAGGATCGCCGCGCGCTCGGAGGCGAGCATCGCCCGCCAGCCGGTCAGCGCGTCATAGGCCGCATCGATCGCCCGCCGGGTTTCGGCCGCACCGCAATCGGCCATCTGTGCGATCACCGCGCCGGTCGACGGGTTCACGACCGAGAAGATCCCGTTCTTATCCGCGGCAATCCAGTCGCCGCCAACATAGGATCCCTCCGCCAGCAGGGCCGGGTCGTTGAGCTTCAGTTCCGCAAGCGCGCCGAGATCCATGGCGGTCTCCTTCTTGATGATCCTCTCGCCGCCCCCACATCTCTCATGCCGGCGCGGCGCGGTCCAGAGCAACTGCGGACCAGACCGACGCACCGTGCGGCATGCGCGTTGATCTTCCGACCCGACAGGCGTAAGCCGAACCCGGTCACCCGGCCGCGGGAGCGAGAGCGGTGAAGCGAAAGCTGACGACGATCTTCTTTGCCGACGGGGTCGGCTTCTCCCAGCATATGGCCAGCGACGAAGCCGGCACCCTGATGCGTCTGAAGCGCGCCCGCGCGATGATGGGCGAGATCTTTGCACAGCGCGACGGGCGGCAGGTCAACACCTGGGGCGATGCGGTGATCGCCGAGTTTCCCAGCGTGGTCGAGGCGGTGCGCGCGGCCGTCGAGATCCAGGATGCCCTGGCCAGCGAACAGGCCAGCACCCAGGATGCGCGACCCATCACCTTTCGCATCGGCGTCAATCTGGGCGATGTGATGATCGATGGCAGCGACATTTACGGCGATGGGGTCAATGTGGCCCAGCGCCTGCAGGAGCTTGCCGCGCCCGGCGGCGTTGCGATCAGCGAGACGGTGCACAGCCTTGTGCACAAACAGCTTGCGCTGCAATTCGACTATCTGGGCGAATCCTCGGTCCGCAACATGGCCGAGGCGGTCACCGCTTGGCGCATCGCCCCGCGCAGTCGCAACACGCCACCCGCCCCGCCTGCTCCATCCGGCAGCTCGGGCAAGGACGACCCCCAGCGCGAGGCGGGATTTCAGGCGTCAGAGGGGCTTTTCGAACGGCTCGGAACACGGCTCGACACGATCCGCGGCTGGGTGATGGCCCAACATCGCGGCGTGCAGCGCGCCGCGGGGGCGATCCTGTTCTTCTTTGCGATCAACCTGCTCTTTACCGGGATTGCCACACCCTGGTTCATCTTTCCGGCCGCGCCCTTTGCGCTCTACATCTGGCGTCATGCGCGGCGCACCCAGCACGGGCGCGGCCGACGCCGCCGCGACGCGCGCGGCGGCTGAGGATTTGGGAGAGACGCGGCTGGTGACCGGCTGAACCGGCGCGTCACCGGTTGGGGCAGGCGCGGCGGGTCACCGGCTGGGTCATGCACGCGGGCCACTGGATGGGGCAGGCGCGGCGCTCAGCCCAGCAGCGGCTGCCCGGCCAGGGCCTGGGCAAAGACGGCCAGGGTCAGGGCGGCCCACCCAATCGCAACCAGCGTTGTAAGCCCCCCGGCACGCGCCGGCGCGATGCGGTCAAACGCCAGCCCGATCAGCGGCACCGCCTGCATCATATGCAGCGCCAGAAAATGGGCCGGCCGCAGATCGCCGGTTTCCAGCGACCATCCAAAGACCGGCACAACGCTGCCGCCCTCCGGGTGCAGCCCGACAAAATGCCCGCCATTATTGCCCAGATATCCCGCCACCGCGATGGTCAGCACCGTGCCCCCGATCAGGCCCAGCACCGCACCGCGCCGCAGACCCGCGCCAATCTGCGCCGCCCGGTCCCGCGCAATCAGCACGCCCAGAACCGCCGCACCGGCGGTCAGCAGCACCGCGCCGATGCCCATGGCCGAATACATTGCGGCGTGAAAAGGCGTGGAGAGATTGAAATGCGAATGCTCCTGCGCCGCAGCCTGCACGAAGATATAGCCCAGCTCGGCCACGGCACAGAAGAGCACCACCGGCACCGTGATGCGCATCGCCCAGCCATGCCGGAGCCTGTCGGACAGAAGCCGGGCGAGAATGCCCAAAGTGGCCAGGTGAAGCAGCGTCGCGGCGGCAAACTTGGTGGGCTTGGCCCAGACCGAGCCGCCATCGATGAGCCGCGCATCGGTCAGAAGCCCGGCAAAGCCGAGGGCGAGCAGCACCAGCATGAAGAAGCTGCCAGCCACAAGCTGGGTGTCGACGGGCCGATTGGCGGTGGATGTCGTGCCTTGAAGGTCCAGAGCGGTCATGTCAGGCCACCTTTTCGCTCAGCGACAGGGATGCGCCCTGCCTGCGCCAGAGCCGAACCAGCCCCTCAAGCCCAAGCCCCAGCAGAAACCCGACCGGCCCCGCCATGAAGCACAGCGCCAGAACGGGCCATTGCAGCACCCGGCCGATTTCGGCGGCATCGAGCCGCTTTGCGATCCAGGCGCCCAGGAAGAGATCATAGGCCAGGTAATGCTGCCAGCCGGCGACCAGCAC
>JBCBKN010000171.1:0-9094 GCA_038521775.1 Pseudomonadota bacterium
AAGGTCGAGGTGTAGGCGGCATCGCCATTGCCCGGCTCGTTGAAGCCGCTGGAGTAGCCGTTGCTGCCAACCCGGTCCGTGGTCCACATGCCGGCCCCGGATGCGCCATTCGACGGGGCCGCGATCAGCACCGATGCGCCAGGGGTGGAGTAGAAGGAGACATTGTCGTCATGGCTGACCGCGGCGACAGCGATCACCTGCGGAAGCGAGGTGAGGTTGGAATCGTTGGTATCGCGGCTGATCGTGCGGTCATTGCCGGCCGATTTGACGTTGATCGTGCCCAGACCGCCGCGCCCGGTGACAACGCTTTCCAGCCAGCCGTCAAAGAAGCTGCCCCAGCCGGCGACATCGAGGATGTTGGCGGCGTAGGGTGTGGTAAAGCCCCAGCTGTGATTGGTGACGTCGAAGGTCTCCAGCTCGCCAAACGAGGCGTTGAAGTTCAGCGACGGGTCAAAGAACATGTCGACGCCGGCAATGCTGGCCCCAAAGGCCACGCCGACCGTGCCGACACCGTCGTTCTCCGAAGCAATCAGCCCCGCAACCGCGGTGCCATGGGCCGACCCCGTGCTTTGCGGGAAGGGATCGTGCAGCAGCCCGCCCACCGTGATGTGCAGCGAGGTGTCGTAATTGTCGTTAAGGTCGGCATGGGTGTATTCAACGCCGTCATCCCAGATGCCGACGGTGACACCGGCGCCGGAATAGTCGTCCCACACGCCCTCGACATTGATGTCGATGCCCGGGGTGCCGCCGCTCTGGCCGGTATTGTTGAGATGCCATTGCTCGCCGTAGAGCGTGTCGCTTGGAACGAAATCGAGCGCGATGGCAAAGGCGTCGGTGGTCGTGACCGGCCCGCGGCTGCTGTCGGTCGAGCCCAGATCGGTGGATTTTTCGGTGCTCGCGCCGGGCAGCAGCATCTGGCCCGACCGGTCCGCAATCTCAATGGCGCTCATGAACACCGAAGAGAGGTCCAGCCCGCCGGCATCCGGCGTTGCCGAGAACACGGTTCCCGTGCCAAGCGGTGCGCCGGCAAGCCCGTAGCGCGCGGCGCTGGTTTCATCCTCGCTCTCGCTCGACTGCGCTGCGTTCGCCTCGGCCGCGTCAGGGGTCTCGGTGAAAGCCGCCGTGCCGGCAGTGCTTGATGCGGGTGACCCGCTGGGCAGCGCGCTGAGAACGAACCCATCGCCGCCTGTCACCACATCTGTGCTGGTCACATTCTCAGCAGCAGCCCCGGGTGCCGGCGCTGTGCTTCCAAGAAAAAGTGACCCAAGGAGTGCGGTGTCGGCCGTCTTGTGGCCGGTGTCTTTGCTCATAAGTCGCTCCAAACAAAGGTGAAAATACGGCACTCTGTGCCCGAATTCACTTTCCCCTAACGCAACACTTTGTTGCTTGTTTATTAACCATTTGCCGGGTCGCGTCAAGGCAGACGCGCCGCGACTCGGGCTCTGCCAAGAAACTGTCCCATCTTTGCCGCTCTGCGGAATGGCGGTCCGCGGACCTCTCCGCGCCGCCCCGAACCCGGCGGCGGTGCGCGTCCGAGGTAACGCTATGTTAATCACACCGCGCCGCGCAACCCGGCACGGACAGGTTCTGTTAACGGCAAGCGCGCAGTGTTGGCCCCGGGTGAGTAGGGAATGGGGGCCTTCAGGCCGTGGTGAACAGCGCGTATGCGCGGTTCACGATGTCGCCGGATGCGTATGCGTCCGGGCGCGTGGATCGTGACTTTTTTGGAGTGAACGTGTTGTCCGGGCGCGATGCGCTGGACGGGACGTTTGGCGACAAGGCCTCCGATCTCGGCGCGCAGCACATGCGCTGGCCGGGCGGCGGGATCTCAGAGAAACATTTCAATATGGCCGCGCCCGATGCCATGCCGGCAGCGTCGGACGGGTCGGTGCTGGGGATCAGCAGCTATCTTGCCGCGAGCGCCGAGCTGGGCATGCGGCCGATCATTGTGCTTCCCACAAAGCGGTTCGGCGAGGATGTGGCCGGGGCAACGGCCGAGCTCACGGCATTCCTGACGGCGCTGGCGAACGGCCGCTACGGGCCTGTGGACGGGGTCCTCTTTGAGATCGGCAATGAGTATTACAGCGGCTCTGCGCCCTATGATGCGCTGTCTGCCGCGGAATACGGTGCGCTTGCACAGGCCTATGTCACCGCCATCGAGGATATCCTGCCCGAGGCCGACATCGCCGTTCAAATCGGCCGGACAAAGTCCGACAATGCGGCCATCCGCGCGGTTTTTGCCGCGGATCCCGAGGCGGCCGCGGCCATCGATGTGCTGAGCTTTCACGAATATCCCTGGCGCTTTGATCCGGTCGCGGATCGGATCGCCGGGAAGATGGCGTTGGTTGAGGATTGGCAGGCCGAGGGCGTTGAGGCCGATGCCTATATGTCGGAATGGAACATCGGGTCGAGCCCCGACAAGACGCTGGATGCCGCGCATGATTACGGCCATGCGCAGCTCTCCTCCCTGCTTGAGATCGCCGACCAGTCGATCAAGCAGGGCGTTGACATCGCGTCGGTCTGGGCGGTCCAGCAGTCCAACAAGACCTCGCTGACAGCGCCCGAGGGCCGGTCGAAGGTCTTTGCGACGGGCGATCTTTTCCAGCTGATGCAGGAAAGCATGATCGGCAAGCGGGCCATCGAGGTCAATGATGCCGCCCTGGAAGCACGGGGCGTGCATCTCTACGCCTATAGCGGCGGCAATGAGTTCACGCTTTTTGTTGCGGCCCGAGACCTCGTTGCGGACAAGATCACCGTCACGCTCGATTTTCCCGGGCTCGATGCGGTGCTGGGTCTGGCCTGGGGAGAGCGTCTGACCCCGCTGGGCGACCCCGAGGCCTATCGTCCCGAGGCGCGGCTCGCCTCCTTTCTGCAACCGCTCAACAGCCCCGAAAGCGTGACCGTGAACCTGAACCGCGATTATGAGATCGTGCGTCTCGATTTCGCGCTCAGCTCGGCCGATCAGCCGGGACGCACGTTTCTGGGCGACGGGCTGAACAATGTTCTGCGCGCAACCGCCGGATCCGACCGGCTGATCGGTGGCACCGGCGATGATTTCCTGGCCGCCGGGGCCGGGCATGACCGGCTGGTCGGCGGCATGGGCGATGACGTCATGGTCGGGGCGACCGGGCGCGATATCCTCAACGGGCAGGGCGGCAATGACGTCATGGTCGGCGGGGATGACAATGACATCCTGTACGGGCAGACCGGCGATGACCGGATCGCGGCCGGCAACGGGGCGGACCGTCTGATCGGCGATGCCGGCGCCGACATCCTCAACGGTCAGGCCGGCGACGACATTCTGCAGGGCGGCGAGGGCTTTGACCGTCTGATCGGCGGCAGCGGGACGGATGTGTTCATCTTCACGCCGGCATTCGACCTTGACGTGGTGCTGGATTTCGAGACCGGCACCGATCTGCTGAAGCTGCGCTCGATGGAGGACATCACCGGCTTTGCCGATCTGCGCGACGGGCATCTCAGCCAGCGCCCGGCCGGGGCGCTCATAACCTCCGAGGATGGGATGATCCTGTTGCGCGGCATTGATGTGGAGGCGCTTCGGGCCGACGATTTCATCTTTTAGCGCTGTGCCTGCGGTCTTCAGCCACGCTCGCCGAACACATAGCCCACCCCGCGCACGGTCCGGATGATCTCGGGCTTTTGCGGGTTGGGCTCGATCTTGCGGCGCAGGCGGGAGATGCGAATGTCGATCGAGCGGTCGAACGGGTCCCATCCGCGGTCATGCGCCTGTTCCAAGAGCTGGTCGCGGTTGAGCACGCGTCCCCGGTTCTCCGCAAAGACCTTGAGCAGGCTGAACTCCATCGCCGTTATGGGAATGTCGGCGCCATCGGCATCGAGAAGCGTTGCGGCCTGAAGATCGAGCGTGCAGGCGCCGAACGCGACCTGGCCCGACGGCCGGGCCTCTGGCTGGGGCATGGCGGTGCGGCGACGCAGCACCGTTTTGATGCGCGCCTCCAGCTCGCGCAGATCGACCGGCTTGCCCAGATAGTCATCCGCGCCCATCTCGAGGCCCAGAATGCGGTCGACCACCTCCGCTGTGGCCGTGAGCATGATCACTGGCGTCTGGTCCTGGGCCGCACGCATGCCGCGCAAGGCGCTGAGCCCGTCTTCGCCGGGCATGTTGATGTCGAGGATCAGGAGTGCTGCGGGCTCGGCGGCCAGTGTTTCGCGCAATGAAACGGCATCCTGTGCGGTCGACACCCGAAAGCCGCGGCGCTGCAGATACTCCGCCAGCATGTCGCGCACCTCGACCTCGTCATCGCAAATCACCACATGGGCCGGCTCGCTCTGCGGGTTCTGGGTCATCGGCGGGATCCCTCCTGGGGCATGCTGCCGGCGCCTTTGGCAAGACGCGCCGCCAGGCGGCGAAGCTCGGACGGTGCAACCGGTTTTTCCAGGGTCGGCCGCCCGGCCTGGGCCAGAAAGGCCTCGGCATCCGGGCTCATCGTGTCGCCGGTTATGAACCCCAGCCGGTAGGCCAGATCCGGCCAGCGCTCCTTGATTTTCGCATAAAGCGCCCGACCGCCCATTCCCGGCATGTTGAGATCGCTCAGCACAAGATCATACGCGCCGGGCAAAAGGTCGAGCGCCGCCTCGCCCGACAGGGCGGTGTCGACCCGGTAGCCATCGGCCGAGAGGATGCCCCCGATCAGCTCGGCAACGCCCGGTTCATCATCGATCACCAGCACCTTGTGGCGGGGTGCGGCCGCGGGATCGTCCGGCCGCGGGTCCTGCGCCGCACTTGTTGCGGAGTTGAGCCTGATCCGGAACCGCGCACCGCCGCCGGGCGCCTGCTCGGCGGTGATCTCGCCGCCATGCGCGCCGATGATGCGGTGGCAGAACGCAAGCCCGATGCCGGTGCCCTCGCCCACCTCTTTGGTGGTGAAGAACGGCTCGAAGATGCGCTTGCGGATCTTTGCCGGAATGCCGGGGCCATTGTCGTCGAAAGTGATCTCGACCTGACCCGATTGTGCGCGCCCGCGCAGGGTCAGCCGTGCCGCGGCCCCCAGCCCGGCCAGCGCATGCTCGGCATTGACGATGAGGTTCGAGAAGACCTGCGCAAGCTGATCGGCATCGGCGGTGACGGCCGGCAGGTCTGGCGCAAGATCGACGGTGATCTGCGCCCCGGTCCGCCGCAGCCCGTAGCCGGCCACATCGACGGCCGTCTCGATCGTTTCAACCACCGAAACGGGCTCCAGCCGCGCCGGACGCTGCCGCGCCATGGCAAGAAAGGTCTTCACGATCTTTGCGCAACGCTCGGCAGCGGCCGAGATCTTGCCGATGCGCGCCCGCATGCCGGGATCGGCGATCTCTTCTTCCAGCATCAGCGCATGGCCGACCACCAGCGAGAGCGGGTTGTTGAGCTCATGCGCCACGCCGGCCAGAAGCTCGCCCAGCGCCGAGAGTTTCTCGCTTTGGTGCAGCATCTCGGTCTGCCGGGAGAGCTCCTCTTCCATCGCCACCCGTTCGGTCAGATCGTAGACATGGCTCACGATCATCTCCTCACCGCCGAAATCGATCAGCCGGCAGGAGATCGAGGCCTTCATGGTGGTGTTGTCGGGCCGGCGCAGATCGACGATGCGCGAATCGACGCGCCCGGTGCGGTGGGTCTCGGTCGCGATCGCGCGGCGCATGTCCTGATCGAGCCAGAAGCTCTCCGCGCCTTCATGGGTGCCGAAGGAGGCCGAGGCGGTCTTGGTCCGGTAGATCACCTCGCCATCGCAGTACCGGTTCATCACCAGGATGACCGGACAGGCCTCGACAATGGTTCGGATCCGCGCATCCGCCTCGCGTTCGGCCGCCTCGGCCCGCCTGCGCTCGGTGATGTCGAGCCGGGTGATGACAAAGCCGCCATCCGTGGTGGGGTTGCGCGCGACCTGGAACCAGGTGTCGTCGGCATGGCGAAACTCATACCGCGCCGCTGCGTTGCTGTGCAGGCCGTCATCGGCCAGATTGGTGAACTCCGCCTCGGGCAGGCGGCCCGTCGCGGCGGCGGCGCGCAGCACATCGACATAGCGCGCGCCGACGCGGATCTCGTTCTTCACATGGGCATTCAGTTCGGCATAGCGGCGGTTCCACATGACCAGCCGCGCCTCGCTGTCATAAAGCGCAAACCCTTCGTCGAGCGCCTCGATTGCATCATGCATCCGCGTGTTGGCATGCGCGAGCGCGGTGCGGGCGCGAAGCTGCTCGGACAGATCGGTGATCGAGGAGACCATCACCTCTTCGCCCCGAAACTCGATGATGCGGGCCGAGAACAGCGCCGGGAAGGCCTCGCCATCGGCGCGGCGGGCCTCGGCGGCAAACCCGTCGATCCGGCCGGTGGGCAGCAATTCGGTGAGGAAATCGGCCCGGTCGACCGGATGCGCAAACTGATCCTTGGCAGAGCGGTCGGCACCGCACAGATCGGCGCAGGCCGGCGAGCGGTAGATGATCTCGCCCGATCCGATATGCGACATGCACAGGTTTGCGGGGCTGTTTTCCAGGATCTTGGACAGCATCGTTTCCGATTGCTGGGCCGCGGCCTCGGCGGTCTTGCGGGCGGTGATGTCGACCTCGGAGACCACAAAGCCCTGCAGCGCGGTCGGGTGGACCGACACCGCAATCACCGAGCCGTCGCTGCGCGGCATCTCAAAGGTCTTGCCCGTGTCGCTTGCCGACAGGACGTCGCGCACCCAGCGCGCCTCGCGGCCCGCGGCCTGGCTGGGAATACGCCGCCGCGCAAGCTCGCGCAGCAGCGTTTCCCAATGCACGCCGGGCTGAATGAACTCCTCCACCGCGGCATTGATCTCGCGGTACCGCTCATTGCAGGTGATCAGCCGCCCGCCCTCGTCAAAAAGCGCCACGGCTTCAGAAAGGTGGCGCAGGGCATCGCCCAGGAGCATCTGTCCGTGCCGGTCAGGCGTCGGTGCGGCGTCCCGAACCGGCATGCAAAGCGCAAGCAGGGTGCGCCCGCCCGACCCGTTCGGATGGCTGACCAAGCGCAGATGCAGCCCGGCGCGGTCGCGCGCCTCGATGCCCGCGCCCTCCGCCCGCCACGCAGCTTCGGCCTGTGCGGGGTCAAGCGCCGATCCGTCGACTGCCCGAAGCCCTCGCAAAAACTCCGCCGGGCCCGCCTCGGTCATGAACCCCGTTGAGGCCGCGATCAGACGGCCCGCCGCGTCGAACTCGGCGTAGCGCATGGTGCTGTCTTCGGTGACCTTGCCGTCCATGTCGCGATCCTAGGGCGGTTCTGTTTCAGCAGATTTTCTGCGAGCCGCGCTGTTGTTTCAATTGTTTCTGTGGGCCGTGTCACACAGGCCCCCAAGCGTCTGAAACCGCAGGGACTTCTCTTTCGAGGTCTGCGGCATGCCGCCTCTACAACTGAAACGCGATGGCGCGTTGGGCGACATGGTTCTGAAAACCGCCGGGCGCATCTCTGCCGCATCCGAAAAACGCCAAGCGACGGAGATCGAGATGACCAGCGCAATCCTGACATTCCCCGGGGCCACGTCGGCAAAGACCGCGCCTGTGCTCGGATGCCAGCAGCGCGCCGGTCGGTTGAACTGCGCGCTGATGGGCGACGTGCTCCGCTTTGCGCCGCGCAGGCATGGGCTGCTTTGCGGTCTGGCCATCGGCAGCGCGCCGCTTCTTTATACGACGCTTGAGCTGCCGAAATGGATCGTCAACGGCGCACTTGGCACCGGCGACGCGCTGCCGGCGCTGTTTCAGTCCATGGCGCCGGTGACGCTTCTGGCCAGCCTCTGCGCCGTGCAGCTTGCGGCCCTGGCAAGCCTGAGCGCGGTCAAGTTCACGGCCAATGTCATGGCGGCCAATTTGGGCGAGCGCTTCCTGCGCCATATGCGTCTGTCTGCCCTGCGCCAGTGGCGGCGGACGCCGCGGGCCCAGCGTGGCGGGGGCATTGCCCCGGTCCTGACCGCCGAGATGGAGGCGGTTGCCGGGTTCTCGGGCAGTGCGGTCTGGATGCCGGTGACCCAGCTGATCGCGTTTGCGACCGTCATGACCTTTCTGGTCGCGCAGGATTGGCGGCTGGCCGTCGCTGCCATTGCGCTGACGCCGGTTCAGGCGGTCGTCGTGCCGGTGATGCAGCGCCGCATCACGGCGTTGCGCAAGGCCCGCATCGCAACGATACGGGGCATGTGCGCGAGCCTCGTTTCAAAGGGTGAAACGATCGCGCCGGCCCTGCGGGCTGCCCGAACCGCCCAGACGCTGCGTTTCGAGATCCACGCCCGCAAGTTCGCGCTCAAGGCGGTCTACAACATGATCGGCCATCTGACCCCGCTGGCCTATCTTTCGGTCGGGGGCTGGCTGGTGCTGACCGGCGATCTGACCCCGGGGGCGCTGGTTGCGGCGCTGGCGGCCTATCGTGAGGGGGCGGGCCCGATGCGCGAGCTCTTTGGGTTTTACATGCGCTGGGTCGATGCCCGGGCCCGCTATCAGGCGGTCTGCGAAACGACCGCGCCGGTCCCCGCGCTGACCTCGCCAGATGCCGCGGTCAAAGCGGCGGCATGAGCCGATCCTCCGGTGTCGATCTTTCTTGATCGGCACCGGATTAGCGCCTTTTATTTCAGCAGAAAGGGGGGGCGAGCCATGTCCCAGACGCTCTACGAAAAATACGGTGGGTTCGGCACGGTCAGCCGCATCGTGATGGATTTTTATGACCGGCTTTTGGACTCCGACGCCGTGGGGCCGTTTTTTGACGATGTCGATATGCGCCGCCTCATCGACCATCAGACAAAATTCGTGGCCTCTTTGCTGGGTGGACCCGCCGATTTCTCAGACGCGCGCCTGGCCCAGGCGCACAAGCATCTCAACATCGGAGATGTGGATTTCGACGAGATGAAGCGCTTGCTGGACGGGACCCTGGCCGATCATGGGATGATCGAGACGGACCGGCTGGCCGTCCTGAGCGAGATCGAAGCGCGGCGCGACCAGATCGTGTCGGCAAGTTAGGGCGCCGTCATGGACATCGAGGCGATCAATGCGCAGCTGCTCCGGGCCATCGGGGCCGGGGTGGCAATTCTTGACCCCGCCACGCTGGAGCTGCGCTTTGCCAACCGCGTGTTTGCCGAGTGGT